>NZ_NFHI01000069.1:0-10160 GCF_002159255.1 Massilimicrobiota sp. An80 | reverse complement strand
ATATAAAGAAAAACTATTCACCCAACGGGTGAATAGAAAAAGAATAAATAAAAGCAGAAAATGCCTATGAAATAAGGATATTTCATGATTATATTATAATCTCATGAATAATTAAGGTTGTATTTATTATGCTTTTTGAATAAAATATTCTTATAAATATAAACAGGAGGCATATGATGCAGGTAGAAAGACATAATTTAGAAACAAATGAAAAAGAAAAAGTGGATTGTATAGGTATTGTTCAATTTATTGGACATGATAAAAATGCTGATTTAACAGATGGAAAGAATTATTATGTGATTGGATTTCATCAACAATTATTAAAAGTTATTGATGATACACAAGATTATTATTACTATATTCCCTTTGATGCAAATGATATTGGTCAAAAAGAAGGCATTGTGAGTGGTTTTCATATTATTGAAGATCCTACTGGTCAAATTCATGAATTGTTTGCTTCTTATAAAAAGGATTTTGACTTGAAACAAAAGAAACGTTCTCAAAAACTTTCTCAACGTCTTATTCAATGGAAATTAAAAAAACTAGATGAAAAAGAATCAAAATAAACATTCTTTAAGAGGTCTATCATGTCATTATTTCAAAAATTAAAGGAAAGTCAAAAATTTACTCACAATGAACAAGCTGTCATTGATTTTATACTCAATAATCCTCAAGAAGTTATTAATTTAAGTGTTGATGAATTAGCTAAAGTCACTTATACATCTCCTTCATGTATTGTCAGATTAACTAAAAAGTTGGGTGTGAAAGGTTATTCTGATTTTAAAATCAAATTCGCTTCAGAACTCAATTCTTTAATTCTCAATGAAAAACGCATTGAAATCAATATGCCTTTTGAACAAAATATCAAAGAAGAAGATATTCCTAAAAGATTTTATCAAATGTATCATCAAGTTATTGATGATGTTTATCATTCATTAGATATTCAACAATTAAAAAATATTGCTCATTTATTGTATCATTCTGATGCTATTACAGTATATGGTGTAGGTTCTTCACTATTAACTGCTCAGGATTTTGTTATGAAATGTCAAAAACTTAGGCTACCAATCTACTGCAATACTCAAATAGGTTTTGAAAATGTCCATCGTTTTAAAACATCTAAAAATCCTATTGCTTTTATTATCAGTAATAACGCTACGAGTACAAGAGTTAAAAATTGGGTATTTGAAAATATTCATTTGAATATTCCTGTTATTTTAGTGACTTCTAATGAAAATTCACCTTTAATCAAGCTTTGTAAATATGCTGTGATTTTAAAACATGGTGAAAATGACATTATCAAACAAGGGGCTTTTGCGTCTAAAATATCTATGACATTTTTATTAGATAATATCTATATGCTCATCTTTATGAAAGATTATGAAAACAATATTCATTATATTTATCACTTTGAAAACTCTGTTATCAAAGATCGACAAAATAGACGTCAATATGAATATAACCATCAAAAAGATCATCACAAATGATCTTTTTATTTTTCATCTGGTTGTTGTCCATCATGTGCCAGCCATTGACATTCTCCCATCATCATATGAGTAAATGTCGCTTTGAATGATGAATTTTCTGGACTTGCTGCATATATACCAAATTGAATTTCATCTATAGCTTGATTCATATGACAAATACGCATTTGTTGAAAGACTTGACCGTCATTTGAACACTCTATACAAAAATCATCTTCTCGTCTGCTTAAACGATACCACATAGACTTTATAGAAGCTGGAATAGATGTCGTTGCCCAATCAGAATATCCATTATTTGTCACAACACTACCTAATCTTTGAAATGCTTCATTTTCATATTCAATAGAAGCCTTTAACCAATTTTCACTATCCAAATACATCACAATGCCACATTGATCAAAACGCTGATGACTCTCAAATTCAGTTTTGACTACAAATGAAAAATATTTTTCTTTTGTTTTCATCTGTAAAACAGGAGCATTATCATTTCTAAAATGATAATAAGTCCTTTGCCATAAATCTGTATATGGCTTTGTAATCATTTCAATTTTATCCTCTTTTATATCATAGCTTTGAGGTTCTCTTGTCCACTTTAACTGACTTATATCAAATTCCATAGTTTTCTCCTTACTTAATCTATCATTGATTTATTGTTTTGATCACTCTCGCTGGAACTCCTGCAACAACTGAACTGTCTGGTATATCATTAACAACGATACTTCCAGCTCCTATCACGCAACCACTTCCAATCGTAACACCTGGCATGACACTGACATTCGCACCAAACCAGCAGTTATCCCCAACGACAATCGGTAATGCCTGTTCAAGACCATCATTACGTCTTTGATAATCAAGTGGATGTTTTGCAGTATAGAAACCACATGAAGGTCCAATAAAAACGTGATTGCCTATAGTTATCTTAGCTCCATCCATAAAATAACAATTATAATTAACAAAAACATACTCACCAAATTGTATATGCTTTCCATAATCACACTGAAAAGGCGCAACAATCTCTAAGCTCTTTGGTAAATAACCTAAAATCTGTTCCATAATCTTATTCTTTTGTTCAAAACAACTTGGTTTTGTTAAATTATATTCATGACATAAATCAAAGCACTGATACCTTTTTTTAACGAGTTCTTCATCATAATTGGCATCATACCATAACCCCTGTTTCATCTTTTCTAATTCTGTCATATCTTTCATTCTTCCTTTCTGTATTTGCTAATATAAGTATTATAACCATTATCACATTATTATACAATACACTTAAAAACACACCTTATGGAATGATTCCAATAAGGTGTGTCATCTTATAATCCTTGTTCAGTTAATTCTCTTGCGATATCATCTTTAATCGTGATACCTTCTGCTTCAAGCTCGGCAATCTTATCAGCAAATTGTGGTAAATATTTTTTATGGGCAATCAATAATTCATCCATAATACGTTTCCCTGTTGTTCCAGACATCACTTGTGGATTTAAAGTGAAAGCTTGAAGCAATAAATTATAATCACCAGTCACGGCAGCTTCTTCTACACAAAGTTCCATATTTTTCATACATTGCAACCATCCTCTTTGAGCAGGATGTAATGGTCCAAAGGCAATCGCTCTTGCTCCTGTGGCTCCAATAAATGAAGACACTTCTACTGTACAATCAGCTGGTAAATCTGGCACTGCTCCATTATTTCTTGTAGATACAACAATATGTGTGTTTTTATCCGCATAGATAGAAGCAATTGTTTCACAGGCAGCATCACTATAATGTGTTCCACCACGTTTTGTTAATTGTTCTGGTTTATAATTTAAATTTGGATCTTTATATAATTCAAATAACTCTGCTTCTGTTTTCTTAACTTGTTGACCTCTTGTTCCAACATTGACATCATGATATTCTTCTAAAGAATGTTTCAACATTTCTTCTTGACGATAATAATATCTATGATATCCACATGGAATCATTTGCATTTGATCTAATTGTTCTTTAAAGAACTTCACATTAAAGATATTCTTTGGTGTTCCATCATCAACATCTGGATCATAGATGGCATCAATAATTTTTTGTGTAATATCATTCCCTGTTGCATTATCAAAGACTTTATGCCAATGGAAATGATTCAATCCAGCAAACTTATATGTTAATTCATCCAATGTTTTATGAATCATTTGTGGTTCTTTCATCATTGCTCCTACAGGAACATTACATAATCCAATCACTTTATCCCATTTTCCGTATCTCATGACAGCTTCAGTGACCATTCCACTTGGATTTGTAAAGTTAATTAACCATGCATCTGGACATAATTCTTTCATATCTTCTACAATATCTAAAATCACTGGAATTGTTCTTAAAGCTTTAAACATACCTCCAGCTCCATTGGTTTCTTGTCCTAACATTCCATATGATAAAGGAATTCTTTCATCTTTAATACGGGCATTTAATAATCCCACTCTAAATTGAGTTGTCACAAAATCAGCATCTTTTAATGCTTCTCTACGGTCTAAAGTTAAATGCACTTTAACATCATATGGTGAAGCATCCCACATACGTTGAGCCATTGCTCCAACAATTTCAAGTTTTTCTTTTCCATCTTCAATATCAACTAACCAAATTTCTTTGATTGGAAGTTCATCATATCTTTTAATGAATCCTTCCATTAATTCTGGTGTATAGCTACTTCCTCCACCAATTGTTACAATTTTTACAGATTTCTTTTCCATGTTTTTCTCCTTTATTAATATCTTTTATAATCTTCTGGATTTAATAATGATGCAGCATCCTTATCAGCAATAATCGTAAAGTTTGGATGTAATTTTAAAATTGTTGATGGTAATTCATCAGTAATCGGTGAATCTAAAACTTGTTTTAAGATTTCTGCTTTTTCTTTACCATTGACAATCATCACAAGATGTTTAACACGCATTAAACTTTTTGGACCCATCGTATAAACATAAGGGATATTGTCACGAGGGCGATATGTTTCATTGACTGCAACTTGATCATCACGTAAAATCTTATAGGTATAACTATCCATTGGTGTACAGCGAGGACAATTACTACAGAAATGCCCATCCCATCCTAAACCAATGACCATCACATCTAAACCTCCACCATTTCTAATTTCTTCATCATATGTATCCCAGTTATCTTCTGTTACACAATGAATTTGAGAATCAGGAATATTGGCAGGTGTATAAAATAATTCATGCATTTCTTCCCAGATGGGACCATGTTCTTGTCCTATATAAGGTCCATCATCAAAAATATAATATTGAATATCTTTGAATTTCTCCTGATCTTTAACATAAGGAATCATCATTTCATACATTTTTCTTGGTGAACGTCCAGAAGTCAATGAAATATTGACACGTTTATCTTGCATCATGGCACCTAAGACAATATACATACAGCTTTCGCTCATTTTTTCTTCATTTTCTTCAATAATTAATTTCATATTCTTTACCCTTTCTATTTAAAATATATGAATGAATTGACTAATCATACAAATAATATAAACAATACCAACTATTAACCATATAATTTTTTGTTGATATAAAAATTCATTATTTTCATCAAATAATCGATATATCCCATAAGGTGTAAAAAGGAAAATCCATAAATATGTCCACATTTTCTTTTTTGTAAAACCATTAAATTTTTCTTCTTCAATAGAACGTCGATTCATTCTTTTACGAATTTGAATAATATTTTTCTGTGTTTCTGTTAATTCTACTTTACTCATGTCTTTTCCTTTTCCTTTCATTTTTATTTTTAAGCTTGATTTTCTTCCATTTGTGCCTGTTTATTAGAAATCAAAACAAATGGAGTATAAATAACAACTGATAAAGCCACACAAATAATTTGTGTAATTGCTGTACCAATATGTCCACCGGTTGCTAAAAATCCCATAATACCTACTGGTGTTGTCCAAGGGACTTGGAATGAGATGACTTGTGCAAATCCAATCACTGTCATCCAATAAGCAAATGTTGCTGAAATCACTGGAGCAAACATAAATGGAATAGCTAAAATTGGGTTTAAGACAATTGGTAAACCAAATGTCATTGTTTCATTGATATTGAAGATTGCTGGAGCAATTGATAATTTTGCAATTGTACGATAATCATCTCGTTTAGAGAATAACAAGATAGCAATCAATAAACCACCAGTAATCCCGGCACCTGTAATAATTGTAAAACAACTAATAAATCCAGTATTTAAAATATTTGTAGGTTCGAGTCCTTTTAAAACTGCATCGGTATTTTCAGTTAAAGCCAATAACATAGGTGCTGAATAGATAGCCCCTAAAGTCTGTGTACCATGAATACCAACAACCCATAGTAATGTAGATACCCAGAACAATAACAAATAACCTGGTAAACCAGTTAAAACACCTGTGAGTGGTGCTTGAATCCATTTTGCAATAGCATCATAGAATGAATATCCAAATACTTCATTAAATAATAATCCAATACCTGAAATAATAAAGATAGTCACAACACCCGGAATCAATACATTAAATGCATTAGCAACATTACTTGGTACCGTTTCTGGTAAAGAAATCTTCATCTTTCCACCTTTAACTAGTCTAATATATATTTCTCCAGAAAGGATACTTGAAATCATTGCCATAAATAATCCTTGTGCATTTGTATACTGTACTGCCAATACATCAGCAACATCAAAAGAAATTCCTTGATCATTTGTCACAACCATTGTTGTGGCACATAATGTAACATAACAAGATAATGCTACCAATGGTAAAGTCAAATCTTGTTGCATTCCATATTGTTTTCCTAGTTCAATCGCAATTAAGACAACTAAACCAATTGTTAAGAAGTTTAATGTTGCATAATATGCAGCATCAAACATTGGATTTAAGTTTTCTAACCAGCTAAATATCTCAAAGTTAGCTAAACTAATCCCTTGTTCATTAGGTGTACAAATAACACTTGTAAATAAAACACTAAATGCTCCACAAATCGTAATTGGCAATAACGCTGTAAAAGCATTTCTAATAGCTGACATATAACGATTTGTCTGCAATTTTTCCGCTACTTTTAAAATAGCTTCCATTAATTTGTCTGTCATATTATTTTCCTCCGCTTCCTTTTGAACCTATTGTATTGACTTTTGATACCGCTTTCAACACTATGGAAGTTCATTGGAACTTTCTTTCAATCTTTTTTGCTTTTTGATGATTTTCTTAAAACTTTCTGACTTTTTTATTTTATTTTATGAAAAACAAAATGAAATGTTCAGTATCATTAAAACATTTTTTTCTTTAGAAAAAAGATTGTTGTTTCTATAAATTTCTATATAATATGTTTAGGAGGCGATAAGACATGAATACACCTCATATACTCGTTGTAGATGATGAAAAAGAAATTACTGATTTAATTGAAATTTATTTAACACAAGAAGGATATCAAGTGGAAAAAAGATATAATGCTTTCACTTTGATGAATGATATTTTAGAGTATCATATTGATCTTGTTATTTTGGATATTATGATGCCTGAAATTGACGGAATACATGCTTTAAAAATGATTCGTGAAAAATATAATGTGCCTGTTATTATTGTTTCAGCCAAAACTGCTGATACTGATAAAATTGAAGGACTATTGACAGGTGCCGATGATTATGTCAGTAAACCATTTAATGCTATGGAACTGGTTGCCAGAGTCAAATCACAACTTAGACGTTATCATGTCTTAAATAAACCGGTTCATCATTCTTCTTATATTATTGAAGCAACAGATTTAATTATTGATACACAAAAGAAATTAGTAACACTGGATGGAAAACCTTTAGCTCTTACAAGAATTGAATATGAAATTCTTGTCTTGTTGGCTAGTCAACCGGGAACAGTCTTTTCTATTGAAGATATTTTTGAAAAAATCTGGCATATGAAATCAAATAATTCTAATAATACAATTATGGTCCATATTAGAAAACTAAGAGAAAAAATAGAAAGGCAGCCAAGAAATCCTCGACACATTAAAACTGTCTGGGGTGTTGGTTATAAATTTGAATTATGATAAAGAAAATACAAAGATTATTGATTAGTAGTTTTCGATGGCGTTTATTTATTAATATTATTGTTGCTTATCTGATTGCATTTTTATGTGATGTTGCTTTAATGATCATCTTGCAACATACCAATGTTTTTCATTTACCTTATGAATGGTTATACATCATTGCTTTTCTTATTTCCTTATTAATTTTTTTAGTTACTTTTTTTGATTTAATGAATATCACTTTAAAGTATATTGATGTTTTAAGTGGAACTATTCAACGTGTCACTGCTGGTGATTATGAGGTCGAAGCCCCTATCAAATATGATGATGAACTGGGGTTATTAGCAGCCAATATTAATGCTCTTGCGAAAACATTAAGAGATAAGGAAAAAGAAAGTGAAATTCTTAAAGAAAATGAACGTTTGGCCTATGATGCTGAAAGAAATGCTGAAAAACAAAAAAATGATTTAATTACAAATGTTGCTCATGATTTAAGAACACCACTTACAACCATTGTCGGTTATCTGGAATTGATTAAAAATAATCAGCAATTAACGAAAGAGGAAATACAAAAATATTCAAGTGTGGCTTATGAAAAATCAAAAAGACTTCAAAGCATGATGGATGATTTATTTGAGTTTACAAGCTTGGATCAGGCCAATGTCAAGATTCATATGGCCACTATTAATATTACTGAGTTAATCTTACAGATTGTTGATGAGTTTTACCCAACATTTCAGGAACATCATATCACGCCTGAAGTGAAAATCAGTCAAAATAATTTATTTATTAATGGGGATGGACAATTAATCGCAAGAGTCTTTGATAATTTATTATCTAATGCAGTAAAATATGGACAGGATGGAAAGAAAATTAAAATTGAAGTTATCAACGATGAAGAAACTGTCACTATCAAAATTATGAATTATGGAAATCCTATTGATAGTGCTGATTTGCCATATATTTTTGATAAATTTTATCGTAGTGATGCCTCACGTTCTTCATCAACGGGTGGAACAGGTCTAGGTTTAGCGATTGCTAAAAATATTATTCAAATTCATAATGGAGAAATCTTAGCTACGAGTCACCAGGATAAAACAACATTTATTGTGATTTTACATAGATTACATACAAATGAATAAATATTTTTTCTTGTCGAATAAAGATTGCAATTTATTGAATGAAAAGGTACAATGACTTCAAAGTGGGGGATTAAAAATGAAAGCATATCAAGATATGAATCAAGATGAATTAAAAACTTTACATCAACAATTAAGCAAACAATACCAAGACATGAAAGATTTACATTTACAGCTAAATATGGCTCGTGGTAAACCTGATTTTAGTCAAGTTCAACTTTCTATGCCTTTATTAGATGTTATTAATAGTCATTATGATTTTACAGATAAAAAAGATTATTGTAATTATGGTATATTAGATGGAATTGATGAAGCCAAACAGTTATTTGCAGATATTTTAGAAACAACACCTGAACATATTATTGTTTATGGAAATTCAAGTTTAACAATCATGTTTGATCAGATCAGTCGTGGTTTTACACATGGATATTTAGGACATACACCTTGGTGTCATTTAGATAAAGTCAAATTTTTATGTCCTGTGCCTGGATATGATCGTCATTTTGCTATTACAGAACGTTTTGGCATTGAAATGATATCTATTCCTATGGATGAAAATGGTCCTGATATGGATCTGGTAGAAAAATATGTGAATAATGATGAATCGGTGAAAGGTATATGGTGTGTGCCTCAATATTCTAATCCATCAGGAATAACATATTCTGATGAAGTTGTAGAAAGATTTGCACATCTCAAACCTGCCGCTCCAGATTTTAGAATTTTCTGGGATAATGCCTATATTATTCATCACCTTTATGATCATCATCAAGATCATGTCAAAAATATTCTTGAAGCTTGTCAAGAAGCAGGAAATCCTGATCTTGTGTTTGAATTCTGTTCAACATCAAAAGTTACTTTCCCAGGAGCTGGGGTAGCGGCTATGGCTACATCCATTAATAATAAAAAAGATATTTTAAAACATTTAACAGTTCAATCTATTGGTCATGATAAGTTAAATCAATTAAGACATGCTGAATATTTTAAAAGCATCGAAGATTTAAAACATCATATGAGTCAACAGGCTGAATTATTAAGACCTAAATTTGAAATGGTATTAGATATTTTTGATAAAGAATTAAAACCACTTCATATTGGAACATGGTCTCATCCATTAGGTGGATATTTTATTACTTTTGAAGCTATGGACAATTGTGCACAAGATATTGTTCAAAAATGTAAAGAAGCAGGTGTTATTTTAACTGATGCGGGTGCAACTTTCCCTTATGGAAAAGATCCTCATGATTCAGTGATTCGTATTGCCCCTTCATATCCACCTTTAGATGAATTAAAACAGGCAACAGAACTCTTTGTCTTATGTGTAAAACTTATAAGTATTGAAAAATTATTAGAAAACTAAGATGAATCCAATGGTTCATCTTTTTTCCTTTTATAAGTGAAGTGTGAAAAATAATTTGACCCAATCGTAAGTAAAAGCACAAAAAAAGACGAACTTAAAAACAAGTTCGGTTTTTCTTAGAAAAAACAGAATATTATTTAGGAATATCTTGAATTAA
>NZ_NFHI01000068.1:0-10217 GCF_002159255.1 Massilimicrobiota sp. An80 | reverse complement strand
AACAGGGGCTTTATGCGCTTTTTTTGCATAATAATAAAGAGTACATATAGTCATACCACAAGAATTACAGAAATAAAAAAAGAGTCACCTAGTCTAATATACTAAGTTGACTCCATTGACCCTGATAAATCAGGGTAGTTTTTAAATGGCGTCCACGGAGGGATTCGAACCCGCGACCGCACGCTTAGAAGGCGTGTGCTCTATCCAGCTGAGCTACGTAGACATCTGTTTTTCGACTGCTCATATATATTAGCACAACATCTTATAACATGCAAGACTTTTTTTACTTTTTTATAAAAAAAGATACATTTGGTTAATTGTAAAAGTAAATTCTACTTTAAAAAATAAAGTGGAATTTAGTCTTACGAATTTTCTTGTTATATGTTATTGATTATTTGTTCCTCATTTTCTGGATTAATGATATGAATGAAAATATTTCTAAAAACAAACATATGACCGCTGATCAACGTAATGAGATTTTTACCATGCTAGAAAATGGTGATTCCGTTTCTAAAATTGCTTCAGCTATTTCAAAAGATAAATCTACTGTTTCCAAAGAAATCAGGAAACATAGAATTGAACAGAGAATTTCCAATACCCTTAGTAAAAATGGCACCTGTGCTCATGTTAAAAGCTGCACGCATACTCATTTATGCACTCATGTCAAATGCAATCTCAAGTTTTGTAAAAAGTGTGACATCTGTCAAAGCGTTTGTCCTGATTTTGAGCTCTATATATGCAAACGATTAAGAAGAGCTCCCTATGTATGCAATGGCTGTGATTCCCGTAAATACTGTCGCAAGCCTATAAAATATTTTTACAACCCTTCTCATGCTCACAAAGAATATAAGGAAGTTCTTGTCAGTTCGCGTACTGGCATCAATGTCACTGAAGATGAACTCAAAAAGATCGATTCCATTGTCAGTCCTCTTGTCAGAGATAAGTCTCAATCTCTCAATCATATATTTGCTTCACATGCTGGTGAGATTGGCGTTTCTCAAAGTACCGTTTACAACTACATTGATGCTGGCTTTCTTGAATGTGCCAACATTGACCTCCCTAGAAGGGTTAGATTTAAGAAAAGAAAGAGAAAAGCAGGGAAAAATGAGGTAAAAATCAATAAATCTGCATTGAGAAAAAATCGTACATATAATGATTATCTCGCTTATATGAACGAGCATCCCGATGCTAATGTCATTCAGATGGATACTGTCGAGGGCATCAAAGGTGAAAATCTCCTCCTTACCCTGCATTGTGTGAAAACACATTTTCAAATTGCTCATTTCATTTCAAGCAAGGAAAACACACATCTTGCACAGGTATTTGAATTGTATTATGAAAGATTTGATGATAAGAATCTCTTTAAGAATTTCTTTCAGGTCATACTTACAGACAATGGAAAAGAATTCACCGACATAGCTTATCTTGAAGAATTAGGAATAAAGGTATTTTTCTGCGATCCTAATAGATCAGATCAAAAAGGTTCTTGTGAAAAAAATCATGAGTTTATAAGATATTTCTTACCAAAAGGAGAGACTTTCAAGAATCTTCATCAAAGGGATATTTGGAATATGATGTCGCACATCAATTCATACAAAAGATATTCATTGAATAATAAAAGCCCCTATGAAGTGACGGAATTCATATGGGGCAAAGAATTATTACAGGCATTGCACATCAAATACATTAAGCCTGATGAAGTGATTTTAAACAATTCAATTTTTAATAAAAACAGATAGGAAAGGATTGAAAATGAGGAACACTAAGAAGTAGAATTTAGTCTTGCAAATTCATCGCAATCCTTAAAAAATTGAAATTCACTTCAAATACATTATATACATAAATACAAAGATTAAAAATATAAATCATGACATTTCCAAGATTAAGTTCTACTTATCAATGTTTTTTAAGTAGAACTTAGTCTTAAAAAAAGTAGAATTTACTTTTCAAATTAAATTATATTTTTATAATGGAGCAGATAAAGCCTGAAAGTAACCCTGTATTCCATCACTAATCACTGTCGCCAGCTTTTTATGATAACTGCGACTTTTTAACTGTCCTCTTTCATTAGCATTAGATAAAAAGCCACATTCAATCAATACACCCAGTGATTGTGTTGCACGCAAGATATAAAAACTGCTTGATGAAATATTTTTCCTTGTTCCCGTTAAGGTTTTCATTTGATTATGAATACTATCAGCTAATCTTTTCCCATCCTCACTTTTTTTATAATAAAAAACTTGTGATCCCCAGGCACTAGAATTTGAAGAATTCAAATGAATACTTAAAAATAAATCTGGCTGATATTCATCAATCTTTAACGCTCTTAAATACATATCATCCTGTTTAGAATAGTTATAATTTCTTCTTGTCATATCCTGGTCATCTGTTCTTGTCATATAAACCGTTGCTCCACGTGATTCCAATTCTTCTTTCAATGCAAAACTGATTTTCAAATTTAATTCATCTTCATCGACTCCAGCAATACTCGCTCCATTGTCTAAACCCCCGTGACCAGGGTCCAAAACTATCACTCTTTGATTTAACAATTGTGATGATGAAACATGAATAACTGGTTTATATAAACATGTACATAAAGCAAAAAGAATAATAAAAGACATCATTTTTTTCATATGAATCATCACCCGTTTATTTATATGAAAAAAGAAATGTCTTTATGCTTAGAGTCTTTCTCCTTATATTAACCTTTAGCGACAGATAAACGTTTTTTCTTTAAATCTTTTCCAATTGTCAACATCATTGTTAAATAACATGCGCCTCCACCAATAAAGTTACTGATAGCTTCAGCAATAAAAACACCATCAATACCCATATATATAGGCAAAATCAAAGTCAATGGAACAACAATCATCACTTTTCTAAAAAGTGAAAAGAAAACCGCCTGTTTAGACTTTCCTAATCCTACCGCCACAGCTTGTCCCGTCATTTGAAAAGCCATCATAAAAAAGCCAAAAAAGTATAAATGAATAGCTTGCGTTCCATGTGTTATGATTTCTGGATTATGACTAAAGATCTGAATATAAAATTGAGGAAACAAAGTAATACTGAGCCATAAAAGAAAACTCGTTAAGAAGCAAGTGATTGTTGTAAAACGAATAGCTTTTAAAACTCTTTGATATTGTTTAGCTCCATAATTATAGCCAAGCACTGGCTGTGAAGCGTTAGCTAAGCCTTGTCCTGGTAAAGATACAACCTCTCTAATAGAATTAATAATTGTCATAATCGCAATATAGAAATCTCCACCATATGTCTGAAGTGTGGCATTACAAACAATTGTAACAACAGAATTTGTCAATCCCATCATAAATCCAGCCATCCCTAAAGCAAATATTTTTTTCACATGTTTTATTTTTAATTTCAGTCTTTCTTTTTTTAATTTCAATATCGTTTTTTGACCTGTTAAAAATTGGAATGTCCATAAGGCAGATACAAACTGTGATATTACAGTCGCAAGCGCTGCACCTTTGACTCCCATTGCTAAAACAAAAATAAAGATAGGATCCAAAATAATATTTGTTACAGCACCTAACAAAACTGTCATCATGCCTATTTTCGCAAAACCTTGACTATTAATAAAACTATTCATGCCTAAACCAATCAAAACAAATGGCGTTCCTAATAAATAAATGCTCATATAATCATTTGCATATGTAATGGTATTCTGACTGGCTCCAAAAGCCCATAATAACGGTTCTTTAAACAACAGTCCAATGATCATAATCAAAACTGAAAAAAGAATCAGTAAAGAAAACGAATTCCCCATAATTTCTTCTGCCAAATCATGATCTCCACTTCCTCTCGCTATAGAACAAAGTGGTGAACCACCCATACCAAATAAATTCGCAAAAGCAATAATAATTGAAATTAATGGCAAACATAAACCTAAGCCACTCATCGCAAGAGTAGCTACATCAGGTAATCTTCCAATATAAATACGATCAACAACGTTATATAAAATATTGATAAACTGTGCAACAATCATTGGTCCAGCAATATGTAAAATATGCTGGGATACATTTCCTAATGCAAAGTTATTTTGATCTTGCATTTATATAAGCTGTAATAAATCTAATGGTTTTTCTAAAACAATTGTTGCATTTTTCATTTCTTCTTGAGCGACATTACCCCATTTGGCATATCCAAAATCTATATGAGCATTTTGAGAAGCCAATTCATCTGAACGAGCATCACCAATATAAATCACTTCATCAGGTTGAAGCTGTAATCTTTTTAAACATTCTAGTAATGGTGTTGGATCTGGTTTATGTTTATCAGTATCTTCTGCTAATATTGTAGCTTTCATATATTTATCCAACCCTTTTTCAACCATATCAATTTGATATTGAGCCTTTGTTTTGGCAGATACCACAGCTTGAATAATCCCTGCTTCTTCCAGTTTTATAAAAACCTCTTCAAATCCTTCATAAAGTGTTGCCCCATCTGCATATTCATTGACATATTGAACCCATTTGGCATATGTTTTTTCTTTATCTTTTATATTTAATTCTTCCATCACTTTCATACCAGGATAAGCCGCAAATTTTAAAACATCTTCAAAACTCCAATCTTCATTTAATTCTTCTTTAATAATTCTCATTAATGGATACATATTCATATTTAATGTATTTAAAACTGTTCCATCAATATCATAAATAACTGCTTTATACTTTTTCATATCTTTTTTTCCTCTCTTGATAAATCTTCATAAGCTTCTTTTAACCACTGATGTGGATATAAAATACGTTTATGTTGTAACTGTTCTTTTAAAAATAAATAAGCACTATATGCTAATGATATCTGCATTCCTTCTTCAATAACATCTCAATAAGGAGGAAGTCCTGTTTGATCCCATTGTATTTTATCAGCTAGAAAAACAACGAGATCAATTTGACTAGGGTGTGCTTTGAGTGTCGTATGACATGTGATAGCTGATAAAACGTCTTTATCTTCAATTTGAAAGATGTTTTGTGCAAATAATGCAGAAACTCTTTGATGCAGCAGGAATGGATACTTTTTTTGGATGGATCTATTGTCCAGGCATTTTGTAACGCTATTTCCATCATTTGATTGTGAGAAATCACAGCACTGATGTCGTGTAATAAAGCTGCCTGATAACATTTTTGAGGATCAACTCCAAATCTATGAGCAAGTTTCAGACTCTCATTTGCAACTTTCAGACTATGTTCTTTCGTATAAATACATTGATATGTATCAAAGAACTGGCAAACATTCTCTTTTAAACTCAAATCTGGTGATATAAGATAGTCCATCATTGGCTATTCTCCACATAGCGATCAATATGACGTTCTACGACATCAAATGGCGCTGTTCCCGTTTCTAATAACGCTTCATGAAATAACTTATGATCAAAATTGTCCCCTAACGTTTCTTGAGCTTCTTCTTTCATTTGTGCTATTTTTTCATATCCAACATAATAAGGAACAAATGCTGCTGGATTAGCTTGAAGCTGTTTATATAATGCTGACAAAGACTCTTCATCTAAAACCATTCCATTGTCTTCTAAAAAATCAAGAACATCACTTTGACTCCATCCTTCATAATGAACACCAATATCTATCAAAATCGTTAAACTATTATTCAATAATTCTGCTTCTTTATATAACTGCAAAACATCTTCATCAATTTCATCTTCTAAATATTTTAAACATTCATATTGTGCATATGTCGCATAGCCTTCACTATAAGCCTGACAGCTGGCAATGGCTTTTCTAAAATTGTTTGTCTGATTTTCATACATATACGCATATTGATACATGTGTCCTGTTAGCCCTTCATGTGCCACTGTTGCATAAGTAGATATCGTCTTGACATCATTTGTTTTAGGGTTAACTCGCAACTGTTTCACCTGTGTTCCATCTAATGTAGGAATATTAAAATAAGCTGTTACCCCTGAATCAGAAGCTAAATTTTCATTGACATCTTGAATTTGATATGACAGTTGATCAACTTCAGGAAAATCTTGCGATAAATTTTGTTTAATAAACTTCAAAATTTCATCGTAACTCCGGAAATTTGTTTGAGGGAAATTCCCATTTGTATAATCTTCATAAAGCTCAGGATTTTGAATAGCTAATACAACCAGACGTTGCATATGCTGATGAAAAGCATCTTCCATCATATTTTTGACTTCTTCTACTGTTTGATCAGTTCCACTATTTTGTTGTAATAATAAAGCATAGTATTCTTTACCATCTTTGAAATGAGCGAGTCCCTGCTCATTATTGGTACCATCTTTAAGATGAGATAAAGTAGTTATGATTTCTTGATAAGCTGGAAAAAAAGATGTTTGAAAAGCGTCTTCCATTTGTTGTTTATAATCTTCTTTCTTTTGCTTTGTGATATCTAGATTTTCAATATTTTCATAAACAGCCTGTAAAACAGGACTATGATCTTTTTGATCTAAAATTCTTTGACAATAAGTTAACACTGAATCAAAATCAATCATTAACAAACCTTTTTGAGCTTGTGTTTTTGTATAATCTAAAGCTTCTTGCGTATAGGGTAAGATATCTTTAACCATGATAATCATATTTTGTAAATCTTCTTCATTTCGTATGTCCCAATCAGTTAGTAAAGTTGGATATTGATAATGTAATCCTGTCATACTGGCAAATAAAGAACCATAATAATCAAATTTTTCATCACTCAATTTTTGATCAATTGATAATTGTGTTTTATAAATATCATAAGAATCTTTTTGATCTTCAGTTAAAGCATCATAATCAAATTCCATTAATTGTTCATAGGTATTATTTAACTCCTGTTTGAGTTTTTGCTGGTCATCTTGAAATGCACCCATGCCTAGTCCAACTTCTACCTGACTCATATCAATTCCAAAATCTTCTGGATGAGTCACATAAGTATGTAAAGTCACATAATCGTTTTCCATCGTTTCTATAAATTCCTGATTTAAAAATTGATCAAACTCTTTTTGAACTGTCACATTATCTTGCTGGCATCCTACCATGCAAAAGAATAATGTTATGGACAATAAAAACTGGATTGACTTTTTTAAATATTTCATATTTTTCCTCATGTCTTATTTGTTGTTATCTACACTTTCCGTGACTTGACTGACATCTTCCCAATGTAAGTTTTGAACTTCTGTTAGTAGTGATGAAAATATTTTTTTATCTGTTTTTCTATAAATCCCATAATACATCACATGTGCCTGTGGATCACTAATAGGAATAGCCTTGCGATTTTCTGATTTTCCTTCCTGTTTCATTGTAATATCACTTCTAAAATGAGGCAATGCCGATGCCTTAATCAATTCATTGAAAACCTGCCCATCTTCCTGAAATAACAAATGTGATTGAGGAATGACTTTTTGACAGATTTCATTCCAGAATCCTATTTTTGACAACAACAGAACACTTTCACCATTTAAGTCATCAAATGATATTTCTGGAAATAAAGCTAAAGGATGTGCTGGTGGTACAGATAAAAAGAGATTTTCTTCAAATAATGGCACACATTCATAATCAGGATCATCAATAGGATGATGAAAAACAATAATAGAAAATTCATAGTTTTTTAATCCTTGCAGTAAAATGTCTTCTCGAGAATCAAGAACATCATGAATTTGCATTTCAGGGTATAATTTTTTGAAAACATGACGTAATCCCCAGATTGGTGCTGGTGCACAGGACCCAATTTTCACTTCATATTGGCTACGATTATAAGCCTGCAAAGTATTCACAATCTTTTCTTTATCATTTAAAAGTTTCTCAAAAAGTTCCACAGCCAATTTCCCATTTGCATTCAATTCAACTTTATTTTTCTTACGGTCAAAAAGCTGAATACCTAATTCATCTTCCAGACGTTGAATCGAACGTGTTAAAGCTGGTTGCGATATAAGTAAAACTTCAGCCGCTTTAGAAATTGTTCCCACTTTCGCAATCGTTAATAACTGTTCTAACTGATAAAATTCAATCATGAATACACCTCCATTTCACTATGCATTTTAATTATAGCACAATAAAATATTGATATTGTACTTTTTTCAGCTCTTTTTCTAAAATAACAAGTGAAAGGAGGAAGTCAATGCAATATCAAAAACTCAATAATGGTGTCATGATGCCTATGTTAGGTTATGGAACATTTCAGATTCCACCTTTACAGACTGAAAAATGTATTCTTCATGCCTTAGAAAGTGGTTATCGTCTTATTGACAGTGCGGCTGCTTATTTAAATGAAAAAGAAATTGGTAAAGCTTTACAAAAATCTCAAATTCCTAGAAAAGAACTCTTTATCACAACCAAGGTATGGGTTCAAGATACTGATTATGAAAAGACAATGAAAGCTTTCCAGACATCTTTAGAAAATTTAGGTTTAGATTATATTGATTTGTATCTGATTCATCAACCTTATGGTGATTACTATGGATCTTATAGAGCCATGGAAGAATTATATATGAAAGGAAAAATCAGAGCACTGGGTGTCTGTAATTTTAGTCCGGAAAGATTTGTAGATTTATATATGAACTGTTCTATTAAACCGATGATTAATCAAATCGAATATCATCCATTCTTTCAACAAAAAGAAGCTCATCACCTGTTTGAACAATATCAATGTATAACACAGGCATGGGGACCATTGAATGAAGGTCAAAGACATATTTTTGAAAATCCAATATTATTAAAAATAGCAAAAAAACATCATAAAACAGTTGCCCAAATTGTATTAAGATGGCAAATCCAACAAGGAATTATTGCGATTCCGAAAACAATTCATCAAGAACGCATGATTGAAAATATGGATATATGGGATTTTCAATTAGATCAGGATGATTTTATAGAAATGAATAAACTCAATCTTGGTCATAGTGAAATCATTGATTATCAATGTTATTCAACTGCTAAAAACTTAAACAAATTTAAAATTCATGAAAATTCAACAAAGGAGATACACATATGAAAACATTTGAACTCAACAACAAACAACACATTCCTGCCGTCGGTTTTGGCGTTTTTATGATTCCAAACGATGGCCCAACTTATGATGCCACATTAGCTGCTTTAAAAGCAGGATATCGTCATATTGATACAGCTGCTGGATATATGAATGAAAGCGATGTTGGAAAAGCAATCAAAGATAGTGGTATTGATCGTCAAGATATTTTTATTACTTCTAAATTATGGTTACAGGATTATGGATATGAAAATGCGAAAAAAGGGATTGAAAATTCATTAAGACTGCTTGGTGTAGATTACATTGATCTTTATTTATTACATCAGCCCTATGGTGATTATTTAGGAGCATGGAAAGCTTTAGAAGAAGCTTATGAAGAAGGAAAATTGAAATCTATTGGTATTTCTAATATCACTGTCAACTTATGGAATCAATTTAAAGATGGTATGAAAGTCATGCCTGCAGTCAATCAGGTAGAATTTAATCCATTTGTTCAACAAAGAGAACTCAGAAAAGTGATGGATGAAAATCATATTCTTTTAGAAGCATGGTATCCTTTAGGACATGGTAATAAAGAATTATTAGAAAATCCTGTTATTTGTGAACTAGCTGACAAATATCATAAAAATGCTGGTCAGATTATCTTACGTTGGATTTATCAGGAAGGTGTTATTTCTTTACCAAAATCTACAAATCCTGAAAGAATGAAAGGAAATATTGATATTTTTGATTTCGAATTGAATGCCCAAGAAATGGAAAAAATGCGTGCTTTAGATACAGGTAAACCAACACACAATCCTGAAGATCCTGCCAATGAAGTCAGATTATCACAATTAAAGATTCACGATTAAAAAACATGATATCAGATTAAGGAGGTGAATCTACGACTAGCATCACCAAGTCACTAGGACCATTTCCTGATGGTGAGTTTGATGTTGATGTGTTTAGAATGCTGACCTTAAAACAAACAAAAATGACAAAAGCCTGTCCTGAAATATATAAAATTATTACCAAATCAATGAGATTTGATTTTATGGACAAAGAGAATCCCTGGTATGAGTTCAACTGTAGGGTCGAGAGATTCAAAATATCCGATGATAAATATGAAACTATTATTACCAATTTAAGCAGAGAGGATTTCTTAATGGAAGAAATCCGTGAAATCTACAATATGAGATGGGGCGAGGAAACTTCTTTTCGAGAACTCAAGTATGCCATTGGACTCAATGCATTGCATGCCAAGAAAAGAAAACTCATACAGC
>NZ_NFHI01000067.1:0-10261 GCF_002159255.1 Massilimicrobiota sp. An80 | reverse complement strand
ATGTCTTCTTGACTCTTTCTTTTTTCCTATCTTTATTGACGTGTTTACTGTTCAGTTTTCAATGTCCCTGTGCCCTCTCGTCGAGTGCTCATCTATAATACCATCTATCCTCTACCTTTGCAAGTCTTTTTTTACTTTTTTTCGTTTTTTTTATTCATAGTTAGACAAAGGAAACACTATAAATTCAATTTTCCTTTTTATAATCAACAAAAAATGATATTTTATAGTTTAAAATTTTTTATAATCACTATTAAAATATAAAATATTTCTTTTTGTTTAACTTTATTAATACAACTTTAAATAACTTTATTCTTCTTTTTTATACATATAGTATAAAATTATATCTCAAATAATCTTATGAACTTTCAATAAATTACTATATTATTTATACGAATAACATGTTTCTTACATGATATCAAATACTATACTAGAATTTTCATAGCCTACATACACACATTTAATCGAAAATTATTAACATGAATCAATCGATATCATTTCTCAATATTATATTTTGATATCTTTTACTTTTTTAAAATATCAAAAAATGGCTAACAGTGGCTATTTGATATAATTTTTTGTTCAAAAATATAAAAAAACCGCTTAAAATCAATGTTTTTAGCGGTTATTGTTTTCTTTGGTGGAGGCGGCGGGATTATGCCCCTACCCCTATAATGAACATTAAAATGACTAAAAACCGCATATTTCCGTGTAGTTTTGATTAGTTTTATTGACTAGTTTTTAGTATTTTTCATTTTTTTCTTCTCACAATCTTCTCACAAACACTTGTTGTTATCAATAAAAAATTGGTTATATTTTTTGCCCAGTTTTTTTGCATTACAAAGAGGTCCAAACTATTTTTTTTGATTGATTTTTTGTAAAATTGACAAATAGTCAACTTTCTATTTTTGTTAAAATACCATGATATAATTTGGTTGTAGAAAATTTCTACGACGAAAATATATCAATTATATGGAGGTAAAAAAATGAAAAAATTATATGTAGTAAATATCAGAGAATCGTTCGTCATCAATTTAGGAATTATGGCAGAAAGCGAAGAGGAAGCGGAAGAAAAAGCAACGCAACTGTTCGCCGATGGAAAATATGAAAAAGAATTCTTCGAATCAAGTCACGGCGTAGAAATAAATCTTGTTAGTTCAGAGACAGCCGAATTCCTTATAGATGAAGGGATGGTTATCATTCACGAATAATAAAAAATAAATCAGGAGGTAACAGATATGAAATATACATTAAATATTGATAAAAGATTTAACAAAGCAATTAAAGAATTTATGAAAAAGCATGAAGATTGTGAAAGGGAAGTCACAGGTGAAAAATTCTCTTACACCTTCCAACCTGACAACTATGGAATAGAGATTACAGTCAGATGCGAGTCATGTGGAGATGAACTTCACTTGATGGAATACTACGACAGAGAGATGGTTGGAGATATCGAAGAGAGTGATACAGTCATCTTCTCTGATGATTCAGAAAATCGTGAAGGAGTATCCTTCACGATTGATGATTCAAAGTCAGAAGAATTCAAAGAGTTCTTCCAAGAACATTCAAAATGCAGAGCGAGCTCGACAGGAGGAAGATATGCATACACCTTCATCCCAAGCTACTACAGCATGAGAATACTCATCGAGTGCTGCTGCGAAGATGTCTTGGACATCATGGAATACAATGAGCCATTTACTGAATCACAATACATCAATGATTAATAAAGACTATAAAACGAAAAATATATAAACGTAAATTTCGTATTTCAAAAATTCAAATACGAAGGGAGGTAATAAATGAACAATAAGAAACAAGAACAAAAATTAAATCCTGTGGTAAAATGGGCAGGCGGAAAAAGACAATTATTGGATGAAATCACTGAAATGATTCCAGACAATTACACAGAATACATAGAACCTTTTCTAGGTGGAGGTGCGGTCCTATTCGGATCGCATCCAGAAAAGGCCGTCATCAATGACTGCAATGAAGAACTTATGAATGTATACAAGGTTATCAGAGACAACCCTGATGAATTAATCAAGGCTCTTGAAAACCATTCAAAGAATAATTCTTCAGATTATTTCTACAAGGTAAGAGCATATGACAGAGACGAAAGCATCTACAATGCCATGACAGATATCGAAAAGGCAGCAAGAACTCTCTATCTCAACAAGACATGCTACAATGGATTATACAGAGTCAACAAGTCAGGACAATTCAATACACCATATGGCAAATACAAAAATCCAAACATCACAAATGAAAAAGCCATCAGAGAAATATCAAAATACCTTAATGATAATAATATCGAAATCAGAAGTGGTGATTACAAAAATATCCTAGATGATGCCAACGAAGGAAGCTTTGTCTATATGGACCCACCTTATATGCCTATATCAAATTCATCTGCCTTTGCTGGATATACATCTGATGGATTCAATGCTGAAAGACAAGCTGAACTTAAAGAAGCTTGTGATGAATTGGACAAAAAAGGTGTCAGATTCCTTCAATCAAATTCAGACTGTGAATACATTCGTGAATTGTATAAGGACTATAATATGAGAGTAGTCAGAGCAAAAAGAAATATCAATTGTGAATCAAAGTAAGCGCCAAATAATAAAGTGTATTTAAAAAAGTCGATTAAACTGATAAGATAATGAAGATCAATTTAGTCGACTTTTATTTCAAATTCCTCTTTTATTTCTTCACTCCATGGTAAGAACCAATCTATTTTCTCTGGATGTTCAATTAAATCTTGTTGTGGTAAATAATCGAGGATAAATTCTATATAGCCATATGGATCCAGCTTGTTGGCTTTAGCTGTTTCGATTAGACTATATATTGCTGCACTTGCTTCGGCCCCTTTTGTTGATGTTGAAAATAACCAATTTTTTCTTTTATGTGCTACAGAACATAAAAGAAATTATGTGCTGAACTTATTTATGTGCTGTTAACATATTTAATTTATTATTTATCCTATAAAGGAACATGAGGAGGATAAATAATATGAATACGTTACAGTTACAGAAGTTCAGTACTTTTTTATGCAAAAACAACTATAAGCTGCATACCATTGAGCTCTATTCAAAAAGTTTAATTGAATTTAAACCAACACCACAAGATTCTATCAGTCAATTGTACAAAGAGATACTTGAGTTTGAAAAAAGGAATAAAGCAAATTTAAGTAAAGCTTTGTTTAATAACTTACGTGCAGCTCTTCGTTTGTATTTTCTTATGGAAACAGGTATGACTTTCAAAACTTACAAGAGTTCTTTAGTACTTCCCAATGATAATTTTCAAAACAATTTATTGAAACGTTTTTACCAGTATTCTATAGAATTCAAAAAAATATCTAAAAACACAGTAATATCAGAGTGTCATCATATTCGTGAATTTCTTGATATATATCCGGTAAATTCAAATGATGATTTAAGTTCAATATCTGTTTATGATATTCGCAATTATGTAAGCAATCATATGCGAACGCTAAAGCCTTCAACTAAAGGAAGATATATAACTTCCATTAGAAATTTTTTTAGATATTTAGAATACGAAAACATCACAATTGATAAAGCTATTATTGGATTGCCTCTTACAATAGCTAATTGGAATAATAAGATTCCAATTGTTTTATCAGAAGACGAGGAATCAAGGCTTAGAAATTTTTATAAGAGTAACGATACACATGATGTAAGAAATAAACTTATTATTTTACTGCAGTTGGATTTAGGATTACGCTCATCAGAGATACCGAAACTACAGCTAAATAATATACATTGGTCTACAGGAAGTATTCTAGTTTCAGATACGAAAACCAATCATAACAGGGAAATTCCTATGACTACAGAAATTGGAAGTCTTCTAGAAAATTATGTTATGTATTTTAGAGGGAAAACTTCTAATTGTTCATTGTTTTTATCTTTAAACCCAAGAAAGAAAAATCAAAGTATTGATACTGAAGATGTCAGACGCGTAGTAAGACATGCAATGAAAAAAGAAAAAATTGTTGGCTATTGGAAAGGTACGCATGCGTTAAGGAGGACAGCTGCCTCAAAGTTGTATAATTCTAAAGTTGGATTAAAAGTAACCGCTGATATTCTAGGACATGAATCACTAGATTCAACTGTTCATTATGTGAAGGTTGATTTTGAGACTATGAAAAGTATAACAACACCTTGGCCTGGAGGTGATTTGAATGCTTGAAACCAATCGAATATCAGAGCTATTGGAATCTTATATAGAGTATAAACATAGCCTAGGATTTGAGATCAAACAAGAGATAAGTGTATTGAGAAATTTTCAAAGATATACATTGGAAAAAGATTATACAGGAGCATTAACAAAGAATATCGTTTTAGAATGGATTTCCTCTGGCAATCAAAAATATAAAACAATGGGAAGAAAAATTGAAGTTTTAAGACCGTTTATGAAATACAGTTCATTTTTCGATTCTAAAACAGAAGTTATTTATGGAAATATTTATCCAAATGTACATGCAAGACCAGTTCCATATATAATCAGCGAACATGAAACTCTTCTTCTTATGGAAGAATGTAAAAACTTATATTCACCTGATGGCATAAGATCACAAACAATAAAAACAGTTATTGGTTTACTATGGTCTACCGGACTTAGACCATCTGAAGCCACGCAGTTAAAAATTCAGGATGTTGATACAACAAACAATCTTATTCATATAAAAAATACAAAATATAATAGTGAACGAAAAATTCCAATTGATCCAACTGTATCCATTGAAATTGAGAAATATAAAGACTTTATATTCAAAAAGATTGGATACAAATTGGAAAATGATCCTTTATTTTATACAACAGGTGGAAAAGCATTAAGTCAACAATCCATGGCTTATGCTTTTAAAATCATAAGAAAATGTCTTAATGCACATCCTCTAGGCTATGATCATGTTCGATTATATGATTTCAGACATACCATGGCTTGCAGAACTATTAAAAAGTGGCTACTCAACAAGGAAAATGTCAATAACAGTTTATTTATTCTATCAGTTTATATGGGACATAAGAAACCTGAAGATACCTATTGGTATTTGTCGGCTACTCCTGAACTTTTGAATATCGCTACTGAGAAATACGAAGAATATTTTGGAGGTTTTGATTATGAATAATAAAAATTCCTTTTCTTTTCAGTACTTGATTCAGTCATTTTTTCAACAAAGATTAATGCAACATAAAAAAGTATCTGGACAGACAATAAACAGTTATAGAGATACCTTTAAAATATACTTTGAATTTCTTATTGGAGAATATAATATTCAGCCTTCAGCAATTAATTTAGAACACTTAGATAGAGAACACATTCTAGAATTTTGTAAATATCTTGAAACAAGGAGAAAGAACTGTTCTTCAACAATTAATAATAGATTATCAGCAATACATTCATTTCTAAAATATGTATCTGAAATGTCACCAGATAATTCTTATCTGGTTTCTCAATCATTGGCAATACCATTTCAAAAGACAACCATAAAAACAATGGATTTCATTACTAAAGATGAATTTGATTCAATCATCTTATTATGTGATACAAATACAATGTTAGGTGCGCGAGATAAATTAATGTTTTTAATATTGTATAACACAGGATTGAGAGTATCAGAATTAATATCATTAAAATATTGTGACATTAATGACCTGGATATTCCAAATAGAACATGTTTAAAAATTTACGGAAAAGGTCGTAAAGAAAGGATAGTCCCACTATGGAAAACAACTTCACAGTATCTAAACAAATACATAGATAGATTTGGAATTAAAGATAATGATTACTTATTAATTGGAAAAAATGGCGAAAAACTTACACGATCAGGAGTGAGATTTAGAGTCGAAAAATATGTAAAAGAAGCAAGCAATACGTGTGATTCCTTGAAAAACAAAAATATATCAGCACATACATTTCGTCATTCAGTAGCAATGAATCTCTTGCAGGCGGGTGTTGACATATCTACAATCGCAATTTGGTTAGGACATTCCAGTATTTTAACAACACATAAATATATGGTGGCAGATATTGAATTGAAAAGAAAAGCTATGGAAAGAGTAAATACTTCAAGTGATTCAACAATGAATTATCAACCATCTGATGATATACTAGAATTTCTAAAAAATCTATAAAAAATTTTATGTGCTTAAGTAATAGGAAATTTGTATAAAAATAGTACATAATTACATTCTTAAGCACATAAATAAGTTCAGCACATAATTTCTTCCAACTGTAAACGGTCTGATTGTTCGTTCATCTAATGAATTGGTCATTGGTATTAGACCATCTTCTAAAAATGTGCGCAATCCTCCCTCATAATTTAAGGCATATTGTATTGCCTTTCCTGTTTTTGACCCTGATAATACTTTATTTTGATTATCAGTGCACCATAAAAAGAAGTCATCTACTAATGGCTTTGATCTTTCCTGACGTATTTTTATCTTTTGCTCAGGTGTTAATGTCTCAATCTCTTTTTCTATCACAAATAGTTTAGCTATTTTTTCAAGAGCTATATTTGCTAGGCTGCCTGATGTACTTTTCATATCTACTGGCAATGCATCATAGAACTTTCTTCTGGCATGTGCCCAACAGTATGCATTCGTTATGCCTTTTATATGGTTATATCCATAATATCCATCCGTAATGATGGTCCCATTAAATCCTTTCAAGAATTGCTGTGGATTCGTTGCTTTTCTATCAGGCTTATATTCAAATATTTTAATAGGTCGTTGACTTTCTTTGATATTTGAATATACCCACATATACGATTTAGAAGTCGATTTCTTTCTTGGTTCATTCAACACTTGGACCGGTGTTTCATCACAATGTATATGTGATTCCTGTACCATCATTTCATGCATCTTATTCACTATAGGAATGAAATATTCCTTAGCGGCAATGATAATCCAGTTGGCCATTGTTGTTCTAGATAGTTCTAGTCCTAATCGTTTCCATTCTGATTCTTGTCTATATAACGGCATATGATTAACATATTTATCTATGATGACTTGTGACAGTACACTTGGTGATGTAAATGAATGTGGAATAACCGGCTTAGGTGTTCCTGCTTTAAACATTACACCTTTGCCTTTTTTTCTACAGCTACGACATTCATAGGTTTTTCTATAAATATCTTTTACATATAATTTTGCTGGTTCATAAACGACTTCATGTCTTACAAGTTCTTCACCTACATAAGATAATTTAAAACCACATTCATCGCATATTCTTTCTCCTTCATCAATATCATAAACTTTTTTGACATGTTTAAGATTGTCCAATTTAATGTCGAGTGTACCTTTCTGTTTCTTTTTGGCTCTGGTATATGAAATATCTTCAAGCAGCTCTGGTTCACATTCATTTTCTGTTTCATCAAAAAGAGAAAGTTGATCTTTAGGATATGACATTTTCTCACTTTTAGTACCAAATAACTTTCTCTTTAAATAAGTATTTTCTTCACGTAAAAGATCATTATTATTTTTTAAATATTCATTGTCAGACTTTAGACTATCAATAGTATTGTTTAAAGATGCAATGATAGTATCTTGAGATGCAATCGTAGCTTTTAATTCCTCAATAGACTGTGATAGATCAGTGATTAATAAAGCTAAATCTTCAGCTGTATTTATTGTAGAATCCGCCATCAAAAGCACCTCCATTTCATGATTTTATTATACCACAAATAGGCATATACTTCTATGAAATGAAGGATTTACAATACAACTTGTGGATAACTCTTTTTAATGGTTTTAGGTTGTTCAATAGACAGTCCTTCAAGTAACCATCTGAATTGTTGAGGTGTGATTTCTCGAGCTTCAGATTCATTTCTGGGCCATTTGAATTTCCCATTTTCAAGTCTTTTATAAAGCAAGACAAATCCATCACCTTCCCAATACAGCGCCTTCATGATTCTTGAATTTCTTCCACAAAAAAGGAATACAGAATTAGAAAAGGGATCAAGATTAAAATTGTGTTGAACAATGGCAGATAAACCATCGATTTGTTTACGCATATCTGTATAGCCAACAGCTATGTAGATATGTTCAGCTTTTGAAATATCTCCAATCATAATAATGATTTCAAAAGAGGTTCAACAGATGAATAGGGAGTATTGGAATCAAGTTCTATTTTAATACCACCTTTGATAATCAATATTCTTTCATTATGACACTCCTGTTTGTCAACAGGGATAAAAGCAACCTCATTTTTAAGTTCAGTTTCATTGTTTATATGATCACACAAAATCATTTTAATCTTTTGCTGATATCTGTAATAAGTTGATACCTTAATATTGTTTCTTTCGCAAAAATCTTGAACAGACAAATCACTCTCTTTACATTCCTTGATTTTCAAATACCAGAACTTATATTTTTCATTTTGGGTTAATTCATGGATTGTCATATAGTCTCTCTTCCTTTCTTTATAATTCTTAGAGAATATAAAAACTATAATATAGTTTTGGTAGTCTCCATATTCCATATTATAGTTCATTGAGTTCTATATTTTTATCCACTATTTTATTTGGCGCTTACGAATCAAACGGAAGGAGTGCAGTAAACGAATTACTTATTTACAATTATTAAAAATAAAAAAAGAACTTTTTAAAAAAGTTCTTTTCTCCCTTGCATTTCTATCTAGAAATTGTCACTTGACAGTTCATATGTATTTTTTAGATAGTCAATTACTTCATTTAAATCATGTACTACTTTGAGTGTCAAACTATTAACACTATCATCATGAAAAACAAGATCAGGTACACATATGACAGG
Source organism: Massilimicrobiota sp. An80 (assembly GCF_002159255.1). Lineage (NCBI taxonomy): Bacteria > Bacillati > Bacillota > Erysipelotrichia > Erysipelotrichales > Erysipelotrichaceae > Massiliimicrobium > Massilimicrobiota sp. An80. The sequence continues at coordinate 1,475 of NZ_NFHI01000067.1, read as the reverse complement.
AATATGAGCATTGTAAGAGGCTAATATTCCATTTTGAGAATCTTCAAGAACTAGAGCTTCTAATGGGTTGATATGAAAATGTTTTAATACCTTTTTAAATATTTCTGGATTAGGTTTACTTTCTTTCACTTGATTTCCTGACATAATATAATCTATATATTGGTATGTTTGTGTTATTTTTAAGTATTTTCTAATAACACTCTCACTTGAAGAAGAAGCAATTGCTATCCGTATATTATTTTCTTTTAAATATTTTAAAAGATTATAAAGGCCTTCTTTAACTGGTAAACCATTCTCTAGTATATACTTTTCTTTATACTGAGTTGTTAATAAACTAATTTTTTCATTAGGAAAATCCTTCCCAAAATATTCTTTTAATGTTTTTTCATTAGCTTTCTTATTTCTTCCTAATAGTTGTAATCTAAATTCGTCTGTTATAACATACCCATATACTTTTGCTGCTTTTTTTAGACATTCTCCTACAATACGTTCACTATCAAACATTAATCCATCCATATCAAAAATAACACATTTTAATTTCATGATAACCCCTCCATTTTTGCAAAAATCCTATGAAATTTTCATAGGATTTTATAAATAGTCTATAACTTGTTCTATATCATCAATGATGATATTAGCTTGACTTTGATCTAATTGAAATTTTGTATCTCTTAGAGCTATAACATCTATTCCGGCATTCACTGCTGCTTGAATACCAGAGGGAGAATCCTCTATAATTATTGTTTCTTCTTTAGTTGAATTTAATTGCTTAAGACTATACAAATAGATTTCAGGATTTGGTTTACTTTCCTTAAAAGAATTTCCACTTGTAATGATTTGAAAATATTGTTTTAAATGAGATGTTGTTAATGCTTTATCAATCGTTTTTTCATTTGAGGAAGACGCTAATGCTATTTTATAACGATGACTATGTAAATATTTAAGTAGCAATTCTACGTGTGGATTAATAATACTCGTATAATCTCTATCTACTGTTTGATAGAATTCATTTAATAAAGCTTTTACTTCATATGGTGGTATTCGATGGTTCCACCAAGAATAAACAATATGATCAAAAACTTTACGATCAACACCAATGACTTTTCTACATTCTTCATATGTCAATATAATATTGTGTTGCTTATGAAATCTTATAAGTTCATCCATATACATTTTTTCACTGTCAAAGATAACACCATCCATGTCAAAAATAATTGTTGTTTTCATTAATAATCTAAAGCTTTATAATAACGTCTGATATCAATTGGATGACGTCTACAATGTTCTAAATGTACATTTAATCTCATAAATGCTGATCTCATCATGATTGGTGATAGGATTCCTCTAAATTCATCACTAATTCCATTGAGTTTATATTTCTTTGTATCAAAAACTGTGACCTTTGCACTCACTCTATGCACAAAGTTTTCTACTCTATCCATTTCTGGTCTTGTCTTATCTTCTCCCTTGATTAA
>NZ_NFHI01000066.1:0-10296 GCF_002159255.1 Massilimicrobiota sp. An80 | reverse complement strand
TATTACATCTTGAAATCAGAAGAAGAGAAAAGATGTTTTTTTATTGCCTAAAAACAGAAAAAGAAAAGAGCTGAAACAAAATCAACTCTTTAAAAAGTTATTTCGTTACAGCCCCTTTAAAATTCTACACCATGGTTGATATGTAAATAATAGACAATAGCTTTGACATCTTGATGGTACATATCCATCAAGACTTTTTTATAATAATCTAATTGAATCTGATGTTTTTGTATTAAAATATCATCAGCACTATTTTGTGAAACACGATCAGTCTTATAGTCTAAGACATAAATTTGATTTTGATAAATAAATACCAAGTCGAAAATACCATGAATGGTTTGTTGGAGTGTTTCATCATAATAGGCAAAATGTTTTTCTTTATAGATATAATCTGCTTTTTGAATCATTTGATAATAAGGGCTATCAATGAATCCTTGTATTTTACCTTGATATTGATCAAGTATATCTTTTCCATCATCATCAATTAATTTTTCTTGATAAAGTTGTTGAATCAATGTTTCGATATGATCTTCTTTGAATGTCAGATAACTTAAAAGTAAGTGGACTAATGTTCCTTTGTCACTGGCACTCATAGAGAAGCTTTCATTGTCGTCTGTTATTGAAGCGTGACTTTGATCTTGAATATGAGGAAGTTTTGTCACTGCTAGAGTTAATGGTTTGCTTGTATCATAAGGGTATTGGAATGATTGATATCGTTCTTGTATTTGACTATCAATCATTTCATTTTGTTTGGATGTTTGAATTATTTTTTCTTCAATGTCTTGATCATTTGTTAGTGTCAAGGAGAACATAGCATGTTCAGTTGAATCAAAAGTCAGATATTTTTCAAAATGATATTGTTGAAGTTTTTTGGCTAAAGGCTTTAATTCCTCATGATTGAAGCATTGTTGAATAATTTGAGGATGACGGAAAATAGCAGCTAAAATCCATGAAAGATAATTGTTTGTTTTGCGCATACGATTATAAAGTAGTACATGTTCAGCATTTTTCTTATGATAAATATCAGGATGTTCATTGATGATTAATTTGTTCATTATATCTTTGATTTCATCAATGCTTTTGATGACACCAGTTAAAATGAGCTTTTGAGAAGCACGAGTCAAAGCAACATATAAAATACGCATCTCTTCATTGATAGATTCATCTAATTGATGTCTGGCAATCATATTACGATAACAGTTTTCATATTCAACTGTGATTTCTCCATATTGTTCACTTGGAACACGACATCTTGGTTTTACTGCAATACCTAATTGTTTATCAATCATAAAGCGTTCTTTGCTGTCTTGTGTATTAAATTGTTTGTGTGTCTGACAGACAAAAACAATCGGAAATTCTAAACCTTTAGATTTATGAATTGTCATGAATTCAACATAATCATCATTTTGTGAAGCGACAATAGCTGGTGCTAAATCAGCTGATTGTTCAAACATATCAATGATATCATGAAGATAAGGATATTGTTGTTGATATTGTTTAACAACTTCCAATAACAACTGTAAATTTGCTTTTCTTTGTTCACCATTGACAAGCTGACAGACAAAGAGTGGATAGTCTGTGACTTCATAAATCTTTTTCAATAAATCATAAGGTGAATGTTGATAGCTAAAAGCTCTGAGTTCCTCAAAGACTTTTAAAAATTGGATGATTTGTTGATCAGATGATAATTGTAATGTTTCATAAAGAGATAAATCTTTATGGTTTACACGTAATGATGCAATCTGATCTAAAGGAATATAGGAACATGTATAAGGCTGATTGAGTACGCTTAATAAGGCAATATCATTGTAAGGATTATCAAGGGCCTTTAAAAATGTCAGCATATTTTCAATTTCATTTGCCTTTAAAAATCCTTGTGATAAAACGATATGGTTAGGGATGTGGTATTGATCAAAAACTTTTTTAAATGTTAAAAAGGAAACTGTTGATCGCATTAAAACAACCATATCTTTATAAGATACTTTTTTTCCATCTAAACGCATTGTTTCCTTAAGTTGTAATATTTTCTGTGCAACCATATGAGCTTCATATTGTTCTTTATCTAAAGAAGATTGAGGATTATAGATATCAATCAATACTTCTGTTTGACGCATATCATCTTGAAAGAAACGTTCACGTGCTTCTTTTTGATGTCCTGCTTCTTTGCCATCATAGTCATAATTTAAACGGGCACTGTCATCTAAATAATATTCCAGTCCACCAATTTGTGTATCCATAATTTGATTAAAAATAAAATTGATAGAGTCTAAAACAATTTTAGAAGAACGATAATTAAAGACAAGATCAATTCTTCTTGTTTGACTATTTAAACATTCTTCATCAGTTAATGAAAAATGATTATATTTATCAAGAAAGATTTGAGGATCAGCTTGTCTAAAACGATAGATAGACTGTTTCATATCACCAACCATAAATAGAGGAATATAAGGTTTTTGATATTTAGAAATCAGTGAAATGAGTGATTCTTGAATCTGATTGGTATCCTGATACTCATCAATCATGATTTCTTTTAAGCGATGATACAAAATATCCACAATACCATATTCAGGTGATAATAACTGATGTGTATAACTTTCCAGATCAGCAAAATCTAGCTGATTAAGCTCTTTTTTTCTTTGTTGATAAGCTTGTTGGAATTGATCCAACAGTTGACCTTTAGAAAGCAACATATTAATAGCCTGATAGCTGACTTGAAGCTTTTGAATTAAATCTTCACTATGATCTTCTAAATAGGCATCAGCTGATTTTTGATAAGAAGATAAAATATCACTTTTCAATTTGGTAAAAGTCTTTTTGATCTGTGGATCGACTTCTTTCCAAGACATATTATAGGCTTTATCAACAGGAGCTTTGATTAAAGAAACCATAGTATCATAAGTGATAGCATGTGATAATGCCTGAAGACGTTCATCTAAATAATCATAATAAGCATCAAAAGGAACCTTTAATAATTGATTCTTTTCAGTCTGTTCATCAGGTCTTTCATAAAAATCAGTGAGATTATTTTGTTCACAGAATATTTGGAGTTCAATCAATTTATTCATAGCCATTGTGACTTCATCATAGAAAATATTTTTTAAATAAGGAAACAAAGGCCAATTTTCTAAAGATGAGGAAAGACTATCATAATTATTTGTTTTCATCTGATCAATAAAATCATAAAAATGATCAATAGAATGAGAAATATTATCAATAGATAATAATAAAGATTGAAAATCATCTAAAGAATAACCAGGAAAATATAAGGAAAGAAAATCACGAATATTTTCATCTTGAATCCATTGTTCTAAACATCCTGTAAGAACTTCTTTTTTGATGATAGTAGGATCACTGTTGATTTCAAATCCAGGCATAACGCCAACGAGATATCCATATTTCATCAATAATAAATTACAAAAACCATGAAAGTTTGTAATATAGGCATGAGGAAGATTAAAAATTTGACGTTGTAAATGTGTTTTTAATTTTTCATCAATAGGTGAAGATACAAGTTCATTGAGTTCTTCAGTCAGTCTTTGTTTCATCTCATGTCCAGCTGCCTGTGTAAATGTTACCACCAGGAAATCTGAAATTTCATATCCTTCTTTTAATAATTCAATAATACGACTGACAAGAATTTTCGTTTTTCCACTTCCCGCAGGAGCACTAACTAAAATAGAAGAATCTCTTTGTTGGATAGCTTTTAATTGTCCAGCATTAAACGGCATCGTCTTCACCTCCTAATATTTTTTCAACATCTAAGAATTCAACAAGCTGATAATCATTATAGAAAACATCAAAACCACAAATACTATGATATGGACAATAAAAACAAGGATTCACTAATGTATGTGTTGCTTTTTGATCACTACCCTTTGGCGCAATATCAATATGTCCATCCATCATATTTTGATAAAGTTCATAAATATGATCGCTGATCTTTTCAAATAAAATATGAAGTTGTTCAGTAGAAAGAATTTGTCCCTTATATTCATCTCTGCTTTTGACATAAGAGACTGGTATCAACGCAGAACGTCTATCAAAAGTAGGGTCTAAATTCAAAAGACTTTGATGACTGCCATCATCAACGATATAACCATTGTAACGATATTGTTTGATCCAGTCATCTTCATTAATGGCTTCATGCATACTTTGTTGTACGCTTAAAATACGTTTTTTCGTATTGAAATATAAAACAGCACCTGGATTTTTATCCATCATTTTTGTCACCATATCTAAATAGACAAGCATCTGAATATGAAAACCTTGCATAGCAAGATTGAGATCAATGCTTTTGGCACTTGATTTATAATCAATAATAGAGACATAATCTTCATAGACATCAATACGATCAACAATACCTTTAAAATTGATATCATGAATTGTATTTTTGACTTTTTTCTCTTTATATTGAACATGGAAATTGCCCGTATTTAAGAATTGTTTAAGCACTTTTAGAGTAATTTGTAAATCTTGAGTTAATTGTTCAATAAAGTATTGATTGACATGGGAGTGAGCTATTTTTTGCGAAAGAGTTTCATGATCTTGAAGATATTGATCAACAAGTTGAGAAATATCATCAGATTGATCTATATTCATAGATAAAACATAATGAATGAGAGAACCAAGTTCATTCGGTAATAATTTTTGATCTTGAATAGGATAAATGCCTAAACCATATTGAATAAAGTAGAGGAAAGGACATTGATTATAAGTTTCAATTTGACTGACTGAAAGATATGAACTATATAAAGACTGTGTCAACTCAGGTGTTAATGAATCTGGCTGATGATGTGATGATAAATAATGTGCAATGTTTTGATTCAAAGTTTCTTTATGAGTTGCTTTTCCGTTGGCTATATAGTATTGATCTAAAGGTAGAAATTGAAGTGGAGAAAGTTTTTGGAAGGTATACATTTGAGTCAATTGTTTGTATAAAGAAGAAGGAAGCAAGGTTTCTCCAGACAATGAGTTCATCGCTAATGAAACAGTTAATGTTGAAAATGGTGTTGTCAGTATTTTAAAAATATCATTTTCATGAACACCTAATTGTTCACTGGTTGTAAGAGGAGTTGAGATATTTTCTTTTCTTAACAATTCAATATCTTCATCTAATAATAAAGATGTATCTTTAATGCTTTGAGGTAAGATGGTTTCATTCATTCCTAAGATAAATAAATGCGTTGAAGGCATCGCTTCACCTTGTCCAATCATATAAACATGAATTTCATCTTGTCTTTTTTCTAAAGTTTGTTTAGATTTTGGAAATGTCATTTGGAAAAACTCTATGAATTCTTGTGGAGATATTTGACCATCAAGTTCGCTTATTTTTTGAAGATAGTCCTGATAATCCTTGTCAAGTTCCAGTGCAAGTAATTCGACTGCAAGTTCATGGAAAGTATGTCCTTGGCATTGTTTGAATTGTTGTAAAATCAGTTGATAACTTCGCTCATAACAGCGCTCTTGTTGATAAGGTAAGGAATGAGGTATATGTAATTCATCAAGAATAGTTAATAAATCATCCTGATAATTTTGATTAGGATAAATGATTGTAAAATCCTGGTAATGAAGATTTTCATCCACAATTTTTTGATAAATTGTATATACAACACGTTGTATTTCCTGATAAGGTGTTCCTGCAACAAAGCTGTACATGTGTTGTGTTTCCTTTGTTGAAACGGGTTCTTGACTAAAAAGATGTTGTGTGAAATAAGTTCGTTGATCAATGACTTGACTTGTTTGACATAAATGATGATAAGGTAAATTGAATAAACGCTCATCATGTTGATAAGTATAAAGACAAGTGACATCACATGTTGTTGCTAAACGTTGAATAATATCTTGACGTTGTTTTTGATAAAGATGATCAGCTTCAATGATGAGATGGTCTTGTTCATGAAATGTGACATTTTGAAATAAACTTTCTAATGTCAAATGCGTATAACTATCAAGACGTGATAAAAGTGATTGATAAATATGCCAGAAATCTTGAAGTTTTGTATGGTGAATATCTTGGTAGTTGATTTGATAAAGTTCGTAATCTTTGATAAGTGGAATTAATTCATTAATGAAAGGTAATGGATTTTCCATATCAAAACAATGAAATGTTTCTTCATTAAAGATATTTCTTAAGTGATAAACCCATTCTACTTGAGAAAGTAAATGGTGTTGCGTTAAATGATATTGAAGCTGTAATTGTTTTAAATATTGATTCCAGCTCATAATTTGAATATTGACCAAACAATGCGTATATTGAAAAAATATGTTTTCAATAAAAGCTGGTTGATCACAGATATAAATATATTGTTCAAAAGGATGATTTTGAGCTTCTTGAACATACTTTTGAATGATTTGATGACGTTTATAATCTTGATTTAAGCCACTGATGATTTGCATTCTTTTCACCTCGTTTTCTAAGACGCATAAAAAAGTCTTTTTGGAATGTCAAATATTGGAAAATAGAAAATGAATAGATATAATAGAATCAATAAAGATGATGTTTATTGATATTGAATAAAGAAAGGAATATTTATGTATGGGAATAACATATGAAATCTTAAAAGGCATTTTAGATGCCTATGCTTATGAAATTGTCTTTGTCGATCGACAACATATAGTACGTTATATGAATCAAACAGCTAAACAAAGATATGGCGATAGAGTTCAGGTTGGACAAAGTTTATTTCGTTGTCATAATGAAAATTCTCGTCAAAAAATTGAAATGTTTTTACAAAGAGCCGATCAGGGTGAAGATGAAATGTTTGAAACACTCAATCAAAAAACAGGTGAAAGAGAATTTTTTGTACCTGTTAGAGTCGATGGTCAAGTGATTGGTTATTTTGAAAGACACGAAGCTCCATGGGATGAAGGTCATCCAGACATACCAGTAACAGAATATTGGAAACGTAGAAAATGAGAAAAAAGATTATGTTTGAAAAGCGTAATCTTTTTTTCATCATCTTTTTATAATTGTTCGCATTCTTGTAACCACAATGCAACATTTGCATCACTAGGCATTCTTAAATCGCCGCGAGGTGATAAAGCAACACTACCGACTTTTGGACCATCTGGAATACATGAACGTTTAAATTGTTGTGTAAAGAAACGACGATAGAAAGTTGTCAGCCATTTCTTGATTGTTGGAGCATCATACTGATCTTGGAAAGTATGACAGGCAATACGATAAAGTTTTCTTGGTTCATAATGGAATCTGGCATGATGATATAAGAAGAAATCATGCAGTTCATATGGACCCACAATGTCCTCTGTTTTTTGAACGATTTCATTATCCTTGGCAGGAAGTAATTCTGGTGAAACAGGAGTATTCAAGATATCCTGTAATGTATCATGAAGAGGCTGCCCTTCATACAATGAAGATACATAATCTACTAAATATCGCACTAATGTTTTAGGAACTGAAACATTGACCGCATACATGCTCATATGATCACCATTATAAGTAGACCATCCTAAAGCGACTTCTGATAAATCTCCTGTTCCGATGACAATACCACCTTCCTGATTGGCGATATCCATTAAAACTTGTGTACGTTCTCTCGCCTGACAGTTTTCATATGTCACATCATGAACATTTTTGTCATGCCCAATATCTTGAAAATGTTGTTTTACAGCATCCCCAATATCCACTGTTAAGGAAGTCACATTTAATTCTTCCATCATTTTTAAAGCATTGTTTTTAGTACGAGATGTTGTTCCAAAACATGGCATTGTTACAGCAATAATATCCTGAGATGGGTATCCTAATTTTTGATAAGCCATATTAGCAACAAGTAATGCAAGTGTAGAATCTAAACCACCTGAAATTCCAATGACGACTTTTTTGATATGTGCAGCTTTTAATCTTTGAATCAAACCATGAATTTGAATATCAAAAACTTCCTGACAACGCATTGCACGTTGATCCTTATTGCTTGGTACAAAAGGATGTGGATCATATGTACGTGTCAGTTCAATATCTTCATCTACTAATGTAAAAGGTATGATCTGATAATGATCCTGACGATTATCATAAGTTGTCATTTCCACACGTTCACTTACTATTTTTTCCATATCCATATCAGCAAAGATGATACCTTCACTATATTGTTGAGATTGAGCTAAAAGACTTCCATTTTCAGCAATCAAATGATGATTACTAAAAACAACATCAGTAGAAGACTCACCTAATCCAGCATTACAATAAGCATAGCCACAAATGAGTCTGGCACTATGAGAAGTGACCAATAGACGACGATAATCTGATTTTGATGTCAAATCATTGCTGGCAGAAGGATTCAAAATTAATGTTGCACCATTTAAACAATGTAAGGTACTTGGTGGTAAAGGTGCCCATAAATCTTCACAGATTTCAATACCGATTTTTAATTCGGGATGACTTTGACATTCAAATAATAAACGTGAAGAAAATGGATAAGTCTGACCATTGATTGTAATGACTTCATCATTGTCTAAAGCACTGGCAAAATGACGTCCTTCATAAAACTCATGATATGTAGGGATATATGTTTTAGGAACAACACCTAATATATCTCCATGACATACTGTTATGGCACAGTTATAAAGTTTGTTTTTCAAAATCATTGGACACCCAAAAGTAAACAATATATCTAAATCTTTTGTCTGTTCGCATATAGTAGTGATTTGTTTGTTGACTTCGTTTAAAACACGTTTTTGATAAAATAAATCTTCAATTGTATATCCAGTTAAACAAAGCTCTGGAAAAATAAGAATCTTGATATGTTTTTCATTAGCTTCTTTAACATAAGATATGATTCTTTGTGCATTGTATTGAACTTGACCTAACGATACTTCAAAATTTGCACAACCTACTCTTATAAATCCATCTTTCATGAATATTCCTCCATTTAATTGATTATATGAAAAAGATATTTATATCTTAGCATTTATTGATTGAAAAGTCACCATGAGTATGCAGAACATATAAAATCATTTAATATAAATCCATATATTAAGATATGGATTGGTATTTATTAATTAAAAAGACTCCATAACTATACAGAATGTTTAAATTTATCTGGTATATACCTTTTTGAAGAAATGTTTTGATATTTATTGGTAAAAAGTGATGTTATGACTATATCACCATAACTATCATTTTCAAGCAAATGGATATTCATTCTTATATACTAGTGATGCCATGACTATAAATATCATCAATTTTATGCATTTCATTGAAATAATGTTCACCAAAGATATAATAAAAATAAAGACAAACTATTAAATGTCAATAATTAATTTAAAAAATTGATTTTAATAGTGTTTGTCCTGATTGAGAGGAGCAATCCGATGTTCTTTGATGTATTTAGTGGATTTTTAGGTGCACTAAAAACAAATTTTCAAAATATATATTTTGAAAGCTCTTACATTTTAGATTTTCTGCTTTTTTAAGCTATTGATTCGGTCGTTTCGTTTTTATAAACAAAGCGATGAATTTCACCATTGACATCAGAATATTGATAAATCTGTTTTCTGGTATTCTTTGGAAAATCTAAAGATATTGAATTGAAGAACGTATTTCGGGTTTCTTCTGGTAATCGCATGATATTTTCATGCATGATTACAAAACTGCTTTCGTTTTTCATGATTGAATAGATATATCTGGCAATACGATTGGCAACTGCAATAACTGCCAGTTTATGACGCTTCTTATTTCCGTTCTTCACTCTTTCAAATAAGTGCTTAAGAACAGGATTGTGTCGTCTGGCAAATTCAGCAATCATGTAAAGAGCGTGTCTCAGATATCTTGATCCTTTCTTGGAAATCTTGCCCATGATTTCCACGGACTTGCCGGAACGCTTGTTTCGTGGCGATGAACCGCTGTAAGAGACATAATGGTCAGCATTCTTGAATCTGAAGATGTCTCCGGTTTCAGCGATGATAACAGCAGCTGTCAAAGGACCACAGCCAGTGATGGTCATCAATAGACTGTAGACATTAAAAGTGGAAGCAAGCTTTCTGATATCTTTTTCAATCAGTTTCAATTGTGCACGAATATTGAAGATGCTTTCAACAGTGTTGAAAATAACACATCTTATATAATCGGATACATGTGGAACCAGTGTATCCTGAGCATAATTGAATAGCTTATCTATCTTATCCATATTGCATCGATGTTTGGATGCTTCATAAACGAGAGAAAACACTTCATTTTTGGAAGCATTTATGATATCATGCGAAGTAGGATATTGAGATAAGACAGCTAGAAAAGCAGCTGATTTAGGTTCAAAAACATACTGAAGTTCAGGGAAATAACAA
>NZ_NFHI01000065.1:0-10391 GCF_002159255.1 Massilimicrobiota sp. An80 | reverse complement strand
GTGAAAAAGGACGTTTTTAAGATGTTTATAGCTATTCATGATCAAGTACCTCCAAGATATACCTATAAACAATTGGCCTATTATCAATAAAAAATTGATAATAGGCCGCACACTATCGTTGCAATGTTAATACTTTTCTTTGAAAAATAATAAAAAAAGAGAGAGGGTATATTTGCAATATAACCCTCGAATGTCATTCAGTCCTTAACTTAATGACATTGCTTATAAGTGATCTTTAATTTTAATTAATATTTTGTCTACAAGAACAACAATATCTATCTTAGGAAGTAAGGCGACTATTAAAGAAGATAGAAGATTATCTAAGAAAACTATACGTCAAAAAAACCAAATGGAATATATCTTTTAATTAAAAACTTATCAAGAACAAAAGTAAAATAATTTTATTTATCAAAACAAAGTTAGTACTTTTATTATCAATGGTAAAAACAAATTCGAAAGAAGAAAAAGATGGTTGATTAGCTAATGATAAATATTTTACACACAAATCAAAGCGTATGATATCATTTGAAATCAAAGTTTTAACTAAACAACTGAATAGATTATAAAAGAAAATTAAGCACAGAAATGCAAGTTAGAGATATGGTTTAAAGTGGAAAAATATATTTATAGAAGAAATTTGAACTTCTCAAAATGGGGCTTTTTATTTCGTTATTAGTAAAAATATTTGCATACATAAAGATTTATCTATTATTAAGTTGGATTATAGATTATAATTAGATAGAAAGAGAGAAAAAAGATATGAATGTTAGTTATAAAAAATTATTCAAATTATTGATTGATAAAGAATTAAAGAAAACTGAATTTGCGCGTATGGTGGGGATTGGACAAAATACATTAGCCAAACTCTCTAAAAATGAATATGTTTCTATGGAAGTTTTGGTCAAAATTTGTCGAGGACTAGATTGCAATATTGAAGATGTTGTTGAAATAAATCATGAAAAGTAGAAAAAAAGGGGGACAATTATGCGAAATACAGATTTAACTGTTTTTACGAATAAAAATGAAGATGGAATAAAATTATCAGATCGTTTAAATATTCTTCTAACAAATTCAAAATATTTTGATGTTTTAGTAGGTTATTTTCGGATTAGTGGTTTTTATTTGATCCAAGAACAGTTAGAAGATATAGAAGAAATCAGAATTCTTATCGGGTTAGGAACTGATATTGATACAATTAAAGCCGTAGATATATTTGAATTGTCTGGACATAACGCTATTCAAAGCATACAAATGAAAGTTATTGAGGAATTTAATGCAACGTCTGATGATAATTTAAATATGGAGAACGGAATAATCAAATTTTGTGAATGGATAAATACTGGGAAATTACATATTAGAATGTGTTTTGAGAAAAATGTACATGCAAAATTATATATAGTAAGAAAAAATCCAGATATAGTACCAGATCAATTTGGAAATCTTATTACAGGATCTAGTAACTTCACATTTAATGGTTTAGATAAAAATATCGAATTTAATGTTGAACTGAAAGACCAAGTTAATGTTCGATATGCATTAGATTTTTTTGATGAGCTCTGGCAAAAATCAAAAGAAATTACTACTGAGATATTAGATACCATTAAAAATGACACTTGGATGAATAAAAACATTTCCCCATACGAACTCTTCTTAAAAACAATATTTGTTTACTTCGAAGAAGAAATACAAACTCGTAAAATAGACTATGATTGGCCTGATGGTTATATGAAATTACAATACCAAGAAGATGCTGTTACTCAAGCTAGAAAAATATTAGCAAAACATGGAGGTGTCATCATTTCTGATGTCGTTGGATTAGGTAAAACATACATTGCTGCAATGTTAGGAAAACTGTTAGATGGTAGAAAATTATTTATTGTACCTCCTGTTGTGAAGGATAATTGGGAGCATGTTTTATCAGAATTTGGATATAAAAAATCAGATAAGGTTGTTTCTCTTGGGATTGTCGATCAAGTGGCTCAATGGGATGATTTAGCATCATTTAAACATGTATTTGTTGATGAAGCTCACCGCTTTAGAAATTCATCATCAACAGAATTCCAATACTTAAAAAAGATTTGTTACGGTAAGGGGGTAGTTCTCATTACGGCTACACCACAAAATAACACTATACTAGACATTGCTAATTTAATTACACTCTTCCAAGATTCGCGAAATTCATCAATAATTCCTGATAACAAAGATTTAGACAAATATTTTAGCGAATTACACAAGGAATTAAAGCTGAGTAAGAATGATCCTAAAACTATATCAAGAGTTGCATCAAATGTTCGTGACAAGGTTCTAAGACATGTTTTAATCAGAAGAACTAGAACCGAGATAAGTAAATACTATAAAGAAGATTTAGAAAAACAAAATTTACATTTTCCAAAATTAGAGGATCCTATTAGATTGGATTATATGTATGATGTAGAAATGGATCAAGCTTTTAATACTACAATAGAATTATTGAAGAAATTTTCATATGCAAGATACGCACCATTACTGTATTTGAAAGATAAAAAAAGAGTTGGGTCAGATAAGGCTAGGCAAGAAAATATGAAAGGATTTATTAAAACTTTATTAGTTAAACGATTAGAAAGTTCTATCTATGCTTTTTTAAGCACAGTAAAAAATATTATGAATTCTTCAGAAGGGTTCATCAGCTTATATGAATCGGGCAGAGTTGTAGTTGGTTCTGCTTCCCATACAAAATATAGTTTTAGTGATTTTGAACAAATGGATGAAGAAATATTCAAATTGACAATTGATTCATCAAATGTGGAAAGTTATAAACCTTCTGATTTTGAAGATGATTATATAGATAAGGTAATACGTGATCATGAGCTTCTAAAAGAAATTTATGAATTATGGAATAGTCTTGATATTCAAAATCGTGATTCTAAGTATGATTTGCTAAAAGAAAAAATCAGACTATTAAATAAAGAAAAAATCATTATTTTTTCTGAAGCAAAAGATACCGTAGATTATTTATTTAAAAAATTAAAAAATGATTTTGGAGATGTTGTCATTGATTTTAGTGGAAAAGACAGCATGGAAAAGAAACGATTTATACAATATAATTTTGACCCATTATTTGATAAAAAAGAAATTAATGATAAAAGAATTTTAATAGCAACTGATACATTAAGTGAAGGAATAAACTTGCACAAGGCTTCTATTTTGATAAATTATGATTTACCCTGGAATCCAACACGAATTATGCAAAGGGTTGGAAGAATTAATCGTGTTGGATCTAAAAATGAAATTTTGCATGTATACAATTTCTTTCCCAGAGCAAATACACGAGAACATTTATCACTTGAAGATGCCATAAAGGTAAAAATACAAATGTTTAATGAGTTGCTTGGTGAAGATTCTAAAACAATAACAAATGATGAAAATGTAAAATCATATAATTTATATGACTTTTTAATGATGGCTAACAAATTGCCTGATGAAGAAGCAATGAATTCTAATGCATTACAAATGACATATATACAAAAAATTAATGATATTATTCAAAATAATCCAAAACTTGCTGATAAAATACAAAAATTACCTGATAAGATTAGAGTTGCAAAAAGCACAAATGAAGATAGCAAACTAATTACATTTATAAAAAAAGGATGGATTAAAAAATTTATAAAATATGAAAATGGTGTATCAAATGAAATAGATTTTGAAGAAGCAATAAATTATTTGGAATCAAATGAAAAGGAGAAAAGTATTAGTATTCCAGAAAACTATTTTGATGGCTTGGATTCTAATAGAAGATTATTTTCAAATATTATTGATAATTCAAAAAGCAATAGTATTGGAACTTCGCAATCACCTAATGAAAAAAAGGTAAGACAATATATAAATGCATTATTAAATTTAACAACAATTAGTGTTAATGACAGAACATATTTAGAAAAAGTAAATGCTGCAATAATTAGAGGATCATTAAATAGTAGAATATTTAAAGATGTAAAAAAAGAAATAGATAAAAATACTAGCTCTGTGGATGATTTGATCAAAGCGTTTAAAACAATAATTGATGATGTATATTTGATGGAAAGAGATAACTATGATGTCACCAATTCGTTAAAAAAACCTGACATAATTGTTTTATCAGAATATTTAACAAGGGAGAAATAATTAATGGATAGTATAAAAAAATTACTAACAGTTCCTTACAATCAAGAAACTTTCAAAAAATTTGCAATTAACTTTTTAAAGGATGTAGTAACCGTACCTTTAAGAGAAAACACAATAATTCCTTTATCATTCAGAAGTACAATTGAATCCTATACTATATTTGGACAATATACGGATAACAATGGAAAAAGAGTAGTAATAATTTCAGTAAAAGTTAAGAATAATAGTTCAGCACAGAAAGCTCAAAGACAATTTATCTCTTATCTTTTAGCAAACGAATTTATTGGATTTAATGCTGCACTTGTAGCCTATTATGATAAGATAAGAGAAAATTGGAAATTGTCTTTTGTAACTATCGAATATAACTTTGGTGAAAAAGGAATTGAGTTAAAGTTTAAACCAGCTAAACGTTTTTCTTTTCTCGTTGGAAAAGATGAACCAACTAAAACATATGTTCAACAATTAGAACCCATATATGATTCTTTAGAGAAACCTTCTTTAAGTAGATTGAATGAGGCTTTTAGTGTAAATAGATTAACTAAAGACTTTTATGTAATGTATAGAGAAAAATTTGAAGAATTAACAAAATACTTAGTGAAGAATAAAGCATTTATTGAACAAGCTAAATCCGTACATGAAAAACCACAAAAATATGCTGTAACATTTGCAAAAAAGACACTTGGACAAATTGTATTTTTGTTTTTCGTACAAAAAAAAGGGTGGATAGGTGTTCCTAAAGACAAAGATTGGGGACAGGGAGATAAAGACTATATTTTTCATTCAACCAAATCATTTAACGGTTCAAATTATTTTGAAGAATTTCTTGAACCTCTCTTTTATGATGCATTAAATTCTAAAAGAGATGATGATATTTTCATGGGAGCGAAAGTACCTTTTCTTAACGGTGGATTATTTCATCCGCTTGATAATTATGATTGGAGAAAAACTGAATTTGGGATTCCCAATGAATTTTGGTTTAACCAGGATGAATCAGGATTCATAGATTTGCTCTCTCAATACAATTTTACAGTAGATGAATCTGATCCAAGTGAACAAGAAATTGCTATTGATCCCGAAATGCTAGGTAGAATTTTTGAATCTCTTTTAGATATAGAATCAAGAAAAAATAAAGGGGCTTTTTATACACCGCGTAATATAGTTCAAAATATGTGTATAGAAGCCTTAGCTAACAGAATATGCAGTCATTTAGATTTAGATTTTGATTCAATTGTAAGTTATATTAGATATGGGGATGCTCTAAAGGAGAGAGACTTTATTGAAGCATTTGCTAAAGATATAGATGAGTATTTAGCAACTTTGACTATCGTCGATCCAGCGGTTGGATCTGGTGCATTTTTAGTAGGTATGATGACTGAAATCACAAAGTTAAGATTGTCGTTACAACATGTTTATTTAGAAGAGCCACAAACAAGTTATGAAATAAAAATGAATTGTATTCAGAATACCTTATACGGCGTAGATTTAGAATATGATGCTATTGAAATAGCTAAGCTACGATTATGGTTATCTTTACTTGTAGATCAACAAATAGAAGGAAGTGCGCCTGCACCACTTCCAAATTTGAACTTTCATTTAAGAACTGGAAACTCATTATTTCAACATTATGAAGGAATTGAGTTATGGAACGATAATTGGAATACAAAAAAAAGAAAAGAAAGAAAAATTATAAAAAGATCATTGTTTGATTATGAATGGATTGATGATTTAATAGAAAGTATTAAAATTGATAAAAAGTTATTCTTTAGAATAACAGATGATACACAAAAAACATTGAAATTAGATGAAATTGAAAGAAAACAAATTGATTTAATTACTTCATTATTAGAACGAGACGGTAAAACAAAAGAAGCGGAAAAACTTTCTTCAATCTTAAAAGAAAAATCAAAGCCTTTCTTTATTTGGAAATTGGAATTTATGGAGGTTTTTGAAAATGGGGGATTTGATATCGTTATAGGAAATCCACCTTATATTTCAACGAAAGGAGTAGATAATAGTGAAAAACCTTCTCTTAAAGAAGAATACGGTTTTGCAGACGATACTTACAGTCATTTCTATTTTTTAGGAATGAAAATTTTAAAGGATAATGGAAACATAAGCTTTATTACTTCAAAATCATTTTGGACAACTCAAACAAAGAAAAATTTACGTGAATTGTTATTGAAATATAAAATCAATTATATTTTTGATACAGCTAATCCATTTGAGGCTGCGATGGTGGATACATGTATTATATTCGCAAATAAATTGGAAAGCGATGGTACCAACCTTATTAAGTTTTATGATGGAAAAGAATCATTTGATAATCCTAAAATTTATGAGGTACGTCAATCTATATATTTAAATGCAAATAATCAAGTGATTTTTATTCCTACTGATTCTAATATAAAAATTTATAATCAATTTAACAATATTGTAAGTGAATTATATAGAAAATGGTGGGGTAAAATTTCTACAAGTAAAAACATTACAAAAAATAAAAAAGAATTATCTATTTATAGAGAGTCATTAAAGCCAGGAGATGTAACCCTTTTAGGATGTCTAACAGATGGAGGGGTAGGATTACAAACCGGAAATAATGGTAAATATATTGCTGTTAGAAAATGTACGAAATGGGCAGATAATATCATTAACACTCGTCCAAAAAAATTAAAAGAAGCAATTGCAAAATATAATATTACCGAGTTGGAGAGTGTAGCTTCTATTTATTCATATTTAAATTCACTAAGCGAAAAAGAAATCGCAGAATTATTTGATTCGTTGAAGGAAAAATATGGCAGGGATATATTTGGTCAAGGTTATTTATATAAAATTGTTAACGAAGAAGAAATAGCAAATATAAATGATTTAACTGATGATGAAAAGGAAAACGGAATTTCAGAAAAAAAACCACATTATGTTCTATATGATAAAGGAGATAAAGACGGTAATAGATGGTATTTAAAAACACCGTTTGTAATATCATGGACCAAAGAAAATGTTCATTTATTAAAGACAGATAAAAGAGCTAGATATCAGGGCTATATGTACTTTTTTAAAGAGGGTTTTTGTTGGACTGATATTAATTCTACTTTTCTAAAATCCCGATTAAAAGATAAAGGTATTTTTGATGTAGTAAGTATGACATTATTTACACAAACTAATATTCCAGATTGGTTTTATGTGACGTTAATTAACACAAAATTTATAAGTTACTACGTAGATACTTTTATCAACAATACTAGTCATTTTCAAATTAATGATGCTCGTCAGTTGCCAATAATTATTCCTTCAGCTGAACAATTGGTGAAATGTAGAACTTTATTTGACAAAGCATTTGAAATAAAAAATAATTTAATGTTGAATGATGAAGAATTAGAAAAAGTAGAAATAGAAATTGAAATGTTTATTAGAAATTTATATAGAATATAGTTTTTCTATTATTTGGTCTATCTTATTTTGTAAAATTTCTAGCTTATTTTGAGTTTGATCATAATTTATTTCCATATTGAAATATAATTTTTTAATTTGAATTGCTTCTTCAAATATAGTGTTAATTTCTTTAAGTTGTTTGTCTGTAGGAATTATAATAGGTAATTGTCTAGCGTCGTTGATTTGAAAAGTTTGTGTATTATTGATAAATGAATCAACATATAAACTGATAAATGTAGAGTTTATTATACTAATCAAATAGCTTTCAGGACATAAACAGCTTAATCCATAAAGACTCATACTTTTGACATCATTTATACTTTTCTCTTTGATGCGACATTTTAAGTATGTTGTATTTATGTCTGACCAACAAAAACCCTCCTTAAAATAAAACTGAGGATTTCTTACTACTGGCATACCCTGTCCTTTTTTTCCGGAATTTGTTTTTAAAAAATGAACGTTTTATATATACGTTATATCATTCATGATGATCTGTTTAAAAATAAGGAGGGTTAGAAGATGATTTATGGTTATATTAGAGTCAGTACTGACAAACAAACTGTAGAGAATCAACGATTTGAAATAAACAATTTCTGTAAAAATGAAAATATTAATATAGATATATGGATTGAAGAAACTATTTCAGGTACAAAGAAAGTTGGTGAAAGAAAACTAGGAAAATTATTAAAAACACTTGATAACAATGATATTTTGATTTGCTCGGAATTATCAAGATTAGGACGATCAATGTTTATGATTATGTCTATTTTGAATCTATGTATGGATAAGGGAGTCAAAGTGTGGACTATTAAAGATAACTATAGATTAGGCGATGATTTAACATCCAAGGTTTTAGCTTTTGCGTTTGGTTTAAGTGCTGAAATTGAAAGGGATTTAATAAGCCGAAGAACAAAGGAAGCACTAGCTAAGAAAAAAACAGATGGTATTAAATTAGGACGACCAATAGGTAGTAAATCAAAAAATTTAAAATTATCAGGAAAAGAGAAATATATACAAAATCAATTAAAAAATAAAGTATCTAAAGTTCATCTGGCAAAAAAATTAAAAGTTAGTAGAAGTACATTATTTAATTTTATAAAAGAAAATAACTTAGATACATTTACCTAAAATAAGAATTATATTCATTCTTATTTTTGAAAGAGATAAATGCATAATTTTCAATAAATAAAATTGAAGGGAGAATTATATGCCAAAAACGCGAAGCAAAATTATAAAAGACTTGATTATGAATAAAATCAATGTTCTTCAAGCTATGCAAAGCTTGTATTTTATGTTGGAAGATATAGATGATTTAGAAATAAACAATTGGGTTAATAATGAAATGAATGGATATGCTAAAGATACTAAAATTCCAGAATATCGAAAAGTAAATACAATACTTATAGGAGACGTACAAGTAGGTTACACAATATATAACAATGTAAATATTCCTATAGCAGATGAAAAGGCATACAATTTCTTTTCTTCTTTTGAAATAAATGATCCTATTTCTGCGCTGATAAAGATGGCTGAGGCAGAAAATGAATCTGAAGAGCATTCTTTATATCTTGATGCTAATACATTACTAGTTGATAATTACAAATCAATAAATGGAACCGTAATACGAGCAAGAAGAAAATTAAGTATTTATTCGTATAATAATATTTTATCAATTATTAAGGATAAAGTGTTGGATATCTTTAAATTGTTAGAATATAACTACGGAAACCTCGATGAATTGTATATAGATTTTTCTGATGTTCAAAAAAAAGAAGTAGTACTCAAAGAAATTATACAAATTGTATATAATGATAACTCAATTAGTATTGGTGATAGTAATAAAATAAATGATAGTATCGTAGGAGATAATAATGAAAATTAATATAGGAAATAATAATAACATAAATAAATCGACAATTGGCAATAACAATAAATTCGAAAAAGAAAAGAGTAATTTCAAAAAAATAATTCTTGATTTATTAATTACAGTATTGGGTGGCCTAATAATTGGATACTTAGTTTATATATTTGGATGGAATAGTTAATAGACTATAGGGAGTGAATAGAATATAGATAGCATAACTGCTCGAAAATTATGCATATTAGAAGAGCAATTATAGGAATTTGAATTTGTTTCGAAATTAAAGAAATGGTGAAGATAGTCACATTAAAAGAAATACAAGATTTAAAAAATTTGATTGACTTAAACTTTTAGTTTTATAATATGGTGAACAAATGATAATAATCTTACTCTGCTTGGTAAGGCTGTTAATCCAGAGATTTTCCATAACGAATTAGAATCAAGTGTTTTAACCTTCTTTTTAAACCTTTTAAAAGTAGTATCGGTTTTAGACTTCGATTCTGTCAACAGTCTGCCATCAATGAAATAATCTTCACATACTGTTTCATCGACAATAATATTACTGCATACTCTCTTTCATTTAAATTGTGTTTTAATATTTTATCAGTTATCTGTTAGCATCTTCATATTCGTAGGTGATTTTTGTATTATTTTGACTGTTATCATTGATTTGCACAATTACGTATTTTAATACACAAGAGAATTATTAAATCTAGTTTGAAAAATCTGAAATTCACACATTATATGTCTAGAGCATCAAGATGCAAAGATAATGGTTTCATGGACTCGTTTCAATGGAAATTGATTTTCCAATGGTAACAATACTCCCTTATGGGAGTATTTCAGGCTGTTGACAAAGTGGTAGAATTTTTTATTAAATCTACCACTTCTTTTTATTTTTTATGCAAATTGATAAATTTGTACTATTTTCCTTATATGTCTTTCTTTTTTGTTCGGT
>NZ_NFHI01000064.1:0-10702 GCF_002159255.1 Massilimicrobiota sp. An80 | reverse complement strand
TAGTATATAATATTTTCCCCATTTATGCAATACCTTTTTTCGTTTTTTTTACAAATGATTGCTCTCATTTGACTCCATATTTTAATTTTACTTCTTAAATTCAAAGCTTTTTTTATTTTATAAAATATAATTTTTTTTATAAAAAGAGTATCTTTATCTTTTCATTGATAAATCTACTCTCTTAATTCTTTGATGACTTATTTTTCTAACTTTTCTCTACGCTTAGATGATTGCCAAAACATTTCCTTTAAAGATTTTTCATCTCCTGAAGCAATAGCTTGTTTTAACAAATCAAATTGCTTTTCAAAACGCTCCATAGAAGCCAATAAATAATCACGATTATGAAAGAAAAGTTCTGCCCATAAATCTGCATTGATATTAGCAATTCTCGTTAAATCACGGAAAGAATCTCCAATATATTTACCTGTTTCATATTTTTCATCATCACTATTCATCAATGCTACAGCTAATGTGTGTGGTAATTGTGATGTATAGGAAATAATTTCATCATGATCATAAGGACTCATGATTTTCACACTCTTAAAACCTAGTTGTCCTACAAATTGACGCATCCATTCAATTTTATCTATCTGATTATGTTCATGCTGAATAACTATATAATTTGCATTTTGAAAAACTTCCTGACTGGCATACAAATAGCCTTTTTTTTCACGACCAGCCATAGGATGACCACTAATATATTCGACATCCTGATCTATTCTTGATAAGGCTTGATTTAAAAAATATGATTTAATACCAACAACATCTGTAACAATACTTCCTTTTTTAAAAGTATGTTCAGAAATAAAATCTAAAACTTTTGATGGATACAAACAAATAATCGTTAAATCACTCTGTGAAATAATCTGATGTCCATCAAGATACCCTTCAATTATACACCCTTCAGCTTTCGCCATTTCTAAAGTCTGCTGATTGCAATCCACTCCATAAACATCATATCCTTTTCCTTTTAAAGCTTTAACAAAACTACCACCAATAACACCTAATCCTACAACTGTAATAATCATAAATAAAATCCTTTAAAAAGAAAGGACTAATGTCCTTTTTTTCCTTTCGCTAACATTTTTAGCTTATAATCTAATAATTTTTGAGTTAAATCAACATAATACAAATGAGGGTATTCTAAACGGAAAATTTCATCCCATAATAATTGTTTTTGCTGATTAGAATATGCTCTAATTTCATCTAAAGAATAATATGGATAAACATTTTTTCCATTTTCAAACACAAGTGTCTGTAATGGTTGAATTTCATATGTTCCAGCATAAAGTGTTTTATGTTTCCATGCATCTAATTGATGATAAATTGTAAGATCTTGATTTTCATCTAAAACTTCATCATGGAAAGCAATAATATCAGCAATGGCTTTATGAGTTTCTTTTTCAATTAAACGATAAACTTTTTTAAATCCTGGATTTGTAATTTTTTCAGTATTTTCAGATATTTTAATTTTAGGAATAATTTCTCCATCTTTTTCAATAGCAGCAAGTTTATATACACCACCAAAAACTGGTGAAGATTTAGAGACAATCATATTTTCACCTACACCAAATGAATCTATCTGAGCGCCTTGTTCCAACACTGAACGAATTAAATACTCATCCAATGAATTAGAAACTGTAATTTTACAGTCATGCAATCCTGCAACATCTAACATCATTCTGGCTTTTTTAGTTAAATAAGCAATATCTCCACTGTCTAAACGAATTCCTTTTAATCTTTTCCCCGTTGGTGCTAAAACCTCTTCAGCAACACGTATAGCGTGAGGAACACCACTTTTTAAAGTATCATAAGTATCAACAAGCAAAACACAATTATCAGGATAAATTTGAGCATAAGCTTTAAATGCTTCATATTCACAGTCAAAAGACTGTACAAATGAATGTGCCATTGTTCCTAATACAGGTATTCCAAAATCTTTTCCAGCAGATACAGTCGCACTTCCTGCCACTCCGCCAATATAAGCAGCTCGTGCCCCATAATGAGCGCCATCATATCCTTGAGCACGACGTGCTCCAAATTCCATCACAGCACGCCCTTTTGCTTCCTGTACAATACGTCTAGCCTTTGTTGCAATTAAAGATTGATGATTAATTGTCACTAATAAAAATGTTTCTATCAACTGTGCTTCAATAAGTTTAGCTTTCACTGTAATTAATGGTTCATATGGAAAAACAGGTGTCCCTTCTCTTACCGAAAAGATAGTTCCTGTAAAATGAAAATCTTTGAGATACGCAAAGAAATCTTCATCAAAGACATTTAATGATCTTAAATATTCAATATCCCCATCAGTAAAATGCATATTTTCAATTGCTTCAATTAACTGCTGTAAACCCGCAAAAATAACAAAACCACCCTGGTCAGGATTTTTACGATAAAACATATCAAAATAAACAATTTCATCTTGTTTTCCTAATTTAAAATAATTATAAGCCATTGTTAATTCATAAAAATCCATGATCAAAGTGATATTTCTTTCACAACCAACATAGTTTTTTTCCATTATTTAGCCCCCTATCATTTTCATTATCATATACTAATTTTCCTAAAAAATAAAGATTTATTCTTCAATAAACAAAAAAAGCAGTCACTTTTATTGTAACTACTTTTGATCAATATAAAATACTAAGATTCATTTTTAGCTTCTTCATAAGCCTTAGCAACGGCTTCTTTTAAAGCTTGAGAAGACTTGGTAGCTCCAGAAATGGTATCAACATCATAATGATTCTTTTTCTTCATGTTGTCAATCATTTGTTCTAAAGCTACACCTCCAATAGATGGTGTTTCATTATGCTCTTTAATCACAATATCCTGAATTTTATCATCTTTTAATGTTGTTTCAACCTCAAACTCTCCGCCATATCCCATAGCAGTTGTTGTATAAGTCCCATCTTTATATTGCGATTTTTCTTCTACTTGTTTTTCTTGAGCACATCCACATAATATCATAGCTACAAATAGGATGATTATTTTCTTCATTTTTCAAACCTCCTATTTATAGTTTTTGCTCAAATGAAAATCTTATGCATTTTTTTAAAAATATAAATCATAAGTTTCTCTTTGGAATGGTTGTGGCATTGGTGGAACCTTTTGATAAACAATTGGCACCAAGAGTTCCTGTTGAGGATGAATCAACAAATCATCATTAAGCTGATTCATAACCTGAATCCATGCCACTTCACTATTTAATGTTTTCGCAATACGATAAACATTATCACCTTTGTGTACCGTATATAAAACAATTTCTCCAACACGAGGATTTATGACTCTTTCATCATCATACATATATGGATTATACATGATTATCACTCCCAAAATAAACTATGCTTTTTTGAAAAAGATATCTAGGCAAAATCCATCATTTCATCATTATTTTGTCGCAAGTTTATTTAAAGCATCCTTCGCTGCCTGCTGTTCAGCTCTTTTTTTGCTTGTTCCTTTCCCAACACCTAGACACATATCATCCATCATGACAGCTACTTTAAATTCTGGAGCATTAGATGGACCAGATGTTTCTAACAATTCATATGTGACAGTACGACGCTGATCAGCTTGAATTAATTCCTGCAAAGTTGTTTTATAATCAGTAATATCATCATAATCTAAATCGTTGATATGTTTGAATATAGTTTGTTGTAATATCTTTAAAACTTCATCGTGACCACAATCTAAATATAATGCACCTATAAATGATTCAAAAATATTAGCAAGAACACTTTCACGTTCTCTACCACCACTTTTCTCTTCACCAACACCTAAGTATAGCAATTCTCCTAAACCTAATTCTCTAGAGAAACGTGCTAATGACTCTTCACGTACGAGTTTACTACGTAAAGTTGTCAATGTTCCTTCTGGAACATCAGGAAAAAGATTAAATAAAAACTCTGAAACATAAAGCTGTAAAACAGCATCTCCCATAAATTCTAAACGTTCATAGTCTTTTTTTACATAATGCGATTCATTAGCATATGAAGCATGTGTAAATGCTTCTTTATAAATGGCAATGTTATGAAATGGTATATTTTCTTTCTGTAAAAAATCTAATATTTTCATTTTTGACTTAATCCTTCCTTCATTTGAGTTACAACATCCATTTTCACCATCTGATAAGCTAAATCCATAGCATTACAAAATGCTTTAGCATCACTGGCTCCATGTGCCTTTACAACTGCTTTTTCAAATCCCATCATTAAAGCACCACCAACAGATTTGTAATCAAATTTTTCTTTCAAACTATAAAGTGAAGATTTGGCTAATAATGCCCCTATTTTTCCTTTTAGTGAAGACATCATGCTTTCTTTGATCATTTTCATTAATGTTGAAGCAACCCCTTCACAAGTTTTTAAAGCAATATTACCACTAAAACCATCAGTGACTACAACATCATAATCACCACTTAAAATATCTCGACCCTCAACATTTCCTACAAAGTGCAAACGGTCACTTGCCTGTAAGAGCTGATATGCCTGCTGATGCGCTTCATCACCTTTTTTAGATTCAGTTCCAATATTTAATAAAGCAACTTTAGGTTCTTGGATTCCTCTTATATTTTTAGCATAAATATTCCCCATAATCGCAAAATCATACAATTGTTCAGCTGTATTTTCAGCATTGGCTCCTACATCAAGCATAGCCATGCCTTTTCCATTATATGTAGGCATCATAACCATCAGACAAGACTTTTCAACACCCTCAATACGTTTTAAAAAGAGCATAGCACTTGTATAAAAAGCACCAGTTGAACCGCATGATACCACACCATCAACAACACCTTCTCGTGCCATCATGACAGCTTTTACCATACTTGATTCTTTTTTACGACGCACAGACATAATGCCATCATCCATTTTCACAACATCTCTGGCATCTACAATATGAATTTTTTCATATTTTGTTAATGTTTCTAATTCTTCTTTTTTTCCAGTGACATAAAGTTCTACATCATGATGATTTTTCATAAACATTTCACAAGCCTCTACAACGATAGAACTTCCTAAATCACCACTCATAGCATCTATTGATAACTTATACATAATTCTTTCACTCCTCGTTTGTATAGTATAACATATTTAATCAACATATTCATTATTCACCTGTAATTTCTCTTGAATCTTACATACAATTCCCTGATATTCATGATTTTGTATATAATCATGTATAATTTCATCAGCATCTTTTCTTGCAATTGATAAAATAGGAAAATCTTTCATTATATCAGCAACTAAAAAAGTTGGTAAACCACTTTGTCGTTGGCCTAAAACTTCCCCAGGTCCTCTAAGTTTTAAATCATATAATGATATTTCAAATCCATCATGACTCTTTTCTAAATGTTTCAATCGCTCAATGGCTTCCTTTGACGATGATGAACTCATTAAATAACAATAAGCCTGCTCCTGTCCTCGCCCAATACGTCCACGCAATTGATGTAATTGACTCATTCCGAATCGCTCTGCATTATAAATAACCATCATATTTGCATTTTTAACATCTACTCCTACTTCTACAACTGTCGTAGATACTAAAATCTGAATTGTGTTATTCAAAAAGCCATTCATCACTTTTTCTTTTTCGTCTTCTTTCATTTGTCCATGTAATAATCCAACATTGTATTGAGTTTGAAAATACTTTTGCATAGCCTTAGCAATCTGTGAGGCACTCTTTGCTTCTAAATTTTCACTATCCTCCACTAACGGACATATCACATAGCATTGTCCTCCTTGAGCCAAATATGATTTTAAATGTTTTAATATCGGCTTCATCGAAGACGAGTGAATATATTGTGTTTTCACTGGCAAGCGTCCTTGAGGCATTGTTTTGATTGTCGATACATCCATATCACCATACATAGAAATAGCTAGCGTACGTGGTATAGGTGTTGCACTCATAATTAAAAAATCAACCTGCTGACCTTTATTTTTTAAAGCCTTACGTTGCATGACACCAAAACGATGCTGTTCATCAGTAATCACAAATCCTAAATTATGGTAAACAACTTTTTTTTGAAATAAAGCATGTGTCCCAACCACAATATCTGCCTCTCCACTTTGGATAGCCTGATAAACACGTTCTTTTTCTTTCAATGACAATGAACCTGTTAATAACTCTATACGGACATCTGTATTTTCAAAGAAACGGCTTAATGTCTGATAATGCTGAGTCGCTAGAATTTCTGTTGGTGCCATTAAAGCTCCT
Source organism: Massilimicrobiota sp. An80 (assembly GCF_002159255.1). Lineage (NCBI taxonomy): Bacteria > Bacillati > Bacillota > Erysipelotrichia > Erysipelotrichales > Erysipelotrichaceae > Massiliimicrobium > Massilimicrobiota sp. An80. Next base: position 4,489 of record NZ_NFHI01000064.1, on the reverse strand, counting down.
TGATAACCAGCTAAGTAATTGGCATATAAAGCTACAGAGCTGACAACCGTTTTCCCACTACCAACATCTCCCTGTAAAAAGCGATACATCATCTGTGGACTTTTTAAATCTTCTACAATCTCTTTAATAGCCGTCTGCTGATCTTTGGTAAGAGCAAAAGGCAATGATAATATCAATGATTGTAATTGTGTTACATCAAAATCTTTCGCAATCCCCATTTCTTGAGTACGTTGTTGCTTCATCAATTGCATTGTTAATTGAAATTTTAAAAATTCTTCATATTTTAAATATTTCAACGCTTCTTGAACATCTTTTTTATTTTCTGGAAAATGAATACAATATAAAGCACTTTCCTTTCGAATCAGATGATGTTGAATGCGGTATTTTTCAGGAATAAAATCATCAAATTCATGATTTAATAAAGACAATGCTTTTTTGACATATTGTCTAAAAGATTTTTGCGTTATTCCTTCTTTTAAAGAATAAACTGGATAAATACCAGATATGTCTTGTAATGGCTTGATTTTAATATCAGATGCCGTAATACGATGATTGACGCATTTACCAATGATTGTTATGGTTGTTCCTAGCTTTAAATGTTGCCTTAAAAAATGACGATTAAAAATAGACACCTGAAAATGTTGTAAATACTTATCTTCGACTTCAAAACTCATTCTGGACATTTTACCCTTAAAAAAAATCTTGACTGGTGAAATGACAGTCGCTTCAATAATCAGATGTTCATCCTCATCAGTGGGATATTTTTCTTCAATCACTTCATAACGATAAGGATACTGATAAATCAAGTCTTCCAAAGTTGTTATATTCATTGAAGCTAAAATTTCTAAACGTCGAGATGTCGTTTTTAATAATTTTATATCTGTCATATTCTCACCACCTGTCGTTTATTGTACCATAAATTCAAAAAAAAGATACTCATTTAGAATATCTTTCATTTGATTAAATAAAAATCAATAACAATGTAATCATACAAACAATAGAGATAATGATACTTAAAGAATTTGCTGTTGCAGGCATATCACCACTATAGCCAATTTTTTGACTAAACACAGCTGAAACTGTTGATAAAGGGGCACAAAGAGCCATAGTTAATATTTCTTTAGCTAATAATGGCAATGGTAATACAATGAAAATGATACCTGATAAAATCAAAGTGCCAACAATTCTTAACACTATAATTTTGACAACATGATATGCTTCACTATGTGAGACTTTGATTTCAAGCATTAAACCAATCATCATCATGGCTAAAAAGCTATTTCCTGCGCCAATAGTCGTTGCCATTGAAAGAATATATGATGGAAATTCAATTTGAAATATAGCCATTATAAAAATCAATAAATAGACATCAAATGGAATAGAAGAAAAAAGTTTTTTTAAAACATCCTTTAAATGAAAATCACTTTGACCACTGGCAACATGATCGGCTAAAGCATACGTAATCCCTAATCCCATTAATGCATTTCCAATATCAAATGAACATAAATAAACGACTCCCATACCAGGGAAAAAAGATTGAACAAATGGTAATACAAAATTCCCAATATTATACCCTGATACATTAATCATATATGTTCCTTTGATAACAGGACGTTCTTTATAAGCAAATCCATAACCAACGAGAATCATAATAACATTAGATAAAATACCTACAGCTATCAATATAAGAATTGTCATATCTAATGTAATTCCATTGGCACTTGTTAATAAAGCACATGGCAATGTCACATTCATAATAATAGTTGCTAAAATATTTGCATCACTCTTTTTTAAAACTTTCACTTTTTTTAAAAAGTATGCAATCACAATAATCAAAATAAAAGTTAATGATGTTATCAAAACGTCAAACATTTTTCCCCTTCTTTCTTCATGCATTATAGCACTTTTATTATAAAAAAGATAAAACAAGCAAAAAATGAAAATTTTTTGTAAAATATATAATGTTTGATATAATAAAAGAAACGATAAGGAGGATATATATGATTAAGGCAATCTTTTTTGATATAGATGGTACATTAGCCAGTTTCAAAACTCATCAAATCCCTGATTCAACTTTTTATACTTTAAATAAACTCAAAGATAATGGAATCAAACTCTTTATTGCAACTGGAAGAGGAAAAGATGGTTTAGATATTTTACAAGGTTTCCCCTTTGATGGCTATATTACATTAAATGGGCAATATTGTTTTACAAATGATGAACTGATTTATGAAAACACAATTGATTCTCAGGATATTCAGGCTTTATTAGAATATTTAAAAGAAAAACCATTTCCTTGTGGTTTTACTGAAGAACATACCAAATATTTTAATATGCGTAATCATCTTGTTGATGAAATCCATGCAATCACACATAACGATGATCATCCTGCTCGTGATTGCAGTCAGGTTATCCATAAAAAGATATATCAATGTATGTGCTTTGTTGATGAAAATGAGGAAAAAGAATTATTAAAAGTCATGCCCCATTGTCATGCTTCAAGATGGTATCCCACTTTCTGTGATATTTCACCGATAGGTGGTTCTAAACAACATGGGATTGATGAATTCTTAAAACATTATCATATTGATTTATCCCAAACTATGGCTTTTGGTGATGGTGGAAATGATATTCCTATGTTAAAGCATGTTGCTATAAGTGTTGCAATGGGAAATGCTAGTGATGAAGTCAAGTCTATTGCTGATTATATAACGGACGATGTTGATCATGATGGTATTTTGAATGCCTGTGTTCATTTTCAATTATGCCAAAAACAAGAATAAGACATGAGCTTATTCTTGTTTTTATATTATCCTAATCTCTTTTCAATTTCACGAATGACAATTTTCATTGCTTTAATACGTGCATATTTTTTATCTACTGATTCTAATACATACCATGGTGCAAACACTGTATTTGTTTTTTGAAGCATTTCTTCAATAGCATTTTCATATAAATCCCATTTTTCACGATTACGCCAATCTTCTTCGGTAATTTTCCATTGTTTTTCAGGTGTATTTTGACGCTCAGTAAAACGTTCTAATTGTGTCTGGTTATCAATCTGTACCCAGAATTTAATAACAATAGCACCCCAGTCATAAAGTTCTTTTTCAAATTCATTCATTTCATTATAAGCACGTTGCCAGTCATTTTCACTACAAAATCCTTCTAATCTTTCAACCATAACACGACCATACCATGTTCTATCAAAAATGGCAATATGTCCGTCCTTTGGTAAACGTTTATAAAAACGCCATAAATAATGTCTATTCAATTCACTTTTATCAGGAGCTGCTATAGGATAAACTGTATATCCACGAGGATCCAATCCAGAAGTGACTCTCTTGATATTTCCACCTTTACCAGCTGCATCCCAACCCTCATAGGCAATAATCACAGGTATTTTTTGACGATAAAGTTTATTATGCAACTTCATCAATTTTTTTCGACATTTTTTCAATTCTCTACGATATGTTTCTTCACTAATGTTAACACTTAAATCATAATCTTCTAAGTGAATTTTCTCTCTCATCTCAAAAACATTGTCAATCAGTGGTGCATCCTGTTTTTCATGCTCTAGACGTTCTTGAATACAGCTCATTAATGTTTCAAGCACCTGTAATTGAGCTAATTTTTTATTTGTTGCATCAATAATATACCAAGGAGCATATGTGTCATTTGTCGCATTCATATATTCATCATATAAACTTAAGTATTCATCATAATGTTTATTTTGCCATAAATCCTCATCACTGACACGCCATTTTGTATTCTTGTTTTTCAACAACTTATGTGTACGTGTCGCCTGTTCCAATTGAGAAATATGGAAAAAGAATTTAATCACTATATAACCATTATCTACTAAAGTTCTTTCAAACTTCTGTATACTTTCAATTCTTTGATAATATTGTTTTTTTGAAATTTGTTTATGCATATACTCTCTTGTGACATCATTCATCCAACCATGATCATAAAATGTGGCCATTCCATTTTCTGGAATGCGTAAAAAATAACGATATAAGAAAGGTTTTCTTTGTTCATCTTCACTTATCTTATTCATTGTTTCAACATTATAAAAACGGGGATCCATATTTTGAATCACTTTCCCAAGCGTTGTCCCAATTCCAGATGCTCCCCATCCTTCAAATAAAACTACAACAGGTAATTTCTTTTCTTTTAATAACATCTGTTTCTTAGACAACTCAAGTTTTGCATTTTCTAAGCATTCTTCAATATCAGGTGCAATTTCTATTTGTTCAAATTGATAATCTCTTAACATACTTTTCCTCCTCACCTACATATTTATATTTTATCACTTTTATGTAAGCGCTTAAAGAAAAATATAAATTGATCAAATAATAATTAAAAACGGTTAATTGTAAAAGTAAATTCTACTTTAAAAAATAAAGTGGAATTTAGTCTTACGAATTTTCTTGTTATATGTTATTGATTATTTGTTCCTCATTTTCTGGATTAATGATATGAATGA
>NZ_NFHI01000063.1:0-10703 GCF_002159255.1 Massilimicrobiota sp. An80 | reverse complement strand
GCTCTGTAGTATACCACCTCTCTTATAGGATACTATAAAAACGATTGGAGGGAAATGATTTTAATAAAATGTTTGTGTCCGACCGACAAAGGCGGACGGAAATGGAGGGAAATATGAATACAAAAATATTGAAAATCGTTTTAGTTGGTTTAATGGCTGGCTTATGTTATATATCATTTATGTTTTTACAGATTAAGATTCCCACACCAGGTGGTTTTACATCTTTTCATTTAGGAAATACTTTTTGTGTGTTGGCAGCTTTATTGCTAGGGGGATTACCTGGTGGTATTGCAGGTGCTATTGGTATGGGAATTGCAGATTTGTTGGATCCGGCTTATGTGATTGTAGCGCCTAAAACAATTATTTTGAAATTAGGGATTGGTATCATAACTGGTTTGGTTGCACATCGTATTTTTCATATCCAGCATAAGCAAGGGAAAGCGTTATGGAAAGCAGTTATTTTATCAGCTACAGCAGGTATGTTATTTAATGTGATTGGAGAACCTATTTTTTCTTATTTTTATACTGCTTTTATTTTAGGTGCTCCTGATAATGCAGCAAAAGCATTAGCTTCATGGAATGCTATAACAACGACAGTGAATGCTTTGATGGCCATTGTTATTTCATCAATCCTGTATATGGCTATGGCTCCAAGATTAAAAAATAATGGTTTATTAAAGAAAATTGTGCCAAAGGAATAGTAGAAATCTATTCCTTTTTGTATTATAATAATACAGGATGCCGACATAGCTCCAATCGGTAGAGCAGGCCACTCGTAATGGTCAGGTTGCAGGTTCAAGTCCTGTTGTCGGCACCATATGTAAAAACGCAACTGCGTTTTTTTCTTTATAAGGGGGAGCGATATGATTTTGAATCAGGAAAGTAAAAGATATTTTTTCATTATATTAGGGGCATTTATTTTTGCATTGGGAGTAAATTTATTTGTAGTACCTGTGCAATTATATAGTAGTGGGGTATTAGGAATTGCTCAAATTATAAGAACACTATTAGAACAAATCAGTAATGGCATGTTTCCATCTTCAATAGATATATCAGGAATTATTAACTTTGCGATTAACATACCTCTATTTATGTTAGCTTATCGTACCATTTCTAAACGTTTTTTTGTCAGAACGCTATTATCTGTTATTTCTCAAACTATCTTTTTAACATTCATCATGATTCCAACAACACCACTTGTTGATGATATTCTTACCAATTGTATTATTGGTGGAATTGTGACTGGATTTGGTATAGGTCTAACATTACGCTGTTCTGGAAGTGGTGGAGGATTAGACATTTTAGGTGTCTATTTTACAAAAAAGTTACCACATTTTTCAGTAGGAAAATTATCATTATTTATTAATTTAGCAATCTATGTTGTGTGTGCATTTTTATTTCATATTGAAATAGCCATTTATTCTGCCATTTATATGACATGTTTTACACTTGTTTTAGATAAAACTCATTATCAAAATATCAATGTAACATGTGTTATTTTTACAAAACAATTAGAAATTCAAAATAAAGTTTTATCTGAAATGGGACGTGGAATGACTTTTTGGCAAGGAAAAGGTGCTTATACAAAAGAAAATACTTATGTTATGGTAACAGTGATTAGTAAATATGAAGTGAATCAACTCAAACATATTATTAAAGGTCTTGATCCACAAGCATTTACTTTGTTTTTTGAAGGTATGTCAGTGGATGGACACTTTGAAAAGAGATTATAGATTTGCAGTATTTGAAACAAATTTGGTTTTTATAGAGATTTGATTATAATGAAAATAGGGGGGATTTGATGGACAAGAAATTAATCTTTTTAGATGCAGATGGAACATTGACATTGCCAGATGGACGAGTATCACCAAAGGTGCAAGAAGCTATTCATCAAGTTCAAAAAGATGGACATGAAGTCTTTTTATGTACAGGAAGAAGTTATGCAGGAGCTAGACCACTTTTTCCAATTGGTTTCGATGGTATTATCAGTAGTGCGGGTGGATATATTGAGGTGCATGGTCAAAAAATCTTTGAATCATGTTTGAGTCAAGAAGATATTCAACTGGCAAGGCATATTTTTGATCAGCATCACATTTTATATAATTTAGAAGCTAATCATATGACTTTTCAAGATGAAAAGATGAATTATGAATTTGTAAAACATCGTTTAAAAGATGGAGAAAATTTAAATTCTGAATTACAGAGATTATTAAATGAACAAAAAGAACATTTTAATATTCATCCATTAAAGGAATATGATGAAAATCCTATTCCTATTCAAAAGCTATGCTTTATGTGTGAAAAAGAGGAAGATTTAGAAGAACCTAAACGTGTTCTATCAGATAAATTTCATTTTGTCATTCATGAAATCTTTTCTCAAGATGTCATTAATGGTGAAATTATTATGAAAGGAACAGATAAGGGAACGGCTGTTGAAAAGGTATGTGAATATTTAAATATTCCTATTCAAAATACAATTGCTTTTGGAGATAGTATGAATGATTATGCGATGATTCAGACTTGTGAATATGGTGTTGTCATGGCAAATGGATCAAAAGAACTCAAACAATATGGAAATGCTATATGTGAAAGTGTACAGGATGATGGAATTTATCATGAATTGCATCGCTTAGGTTTATTTTAAAAAGTTGTCATAAAACGTTTATAACGTCTTTTGACAACTTTTTCTTTCTTTATATGCCATAGCTTCTCTTTGAAAATGTTTATAACCAAGATATGAAAAAATAATGAGGACAAGAGAATAACCAAGTGCAATTATCAAATCGAACTTAATGAAAAGCACAATGATAGCAAGAATCAAAAGCCAAAGTGAATGTTTATAACGCTGAAATTTTTCTTCAGGGTTTAAAGAATACCAGAACCATTTGTGCATAGATATCGCACTCCTCTTATTTATTATAACATAAAAAACCTACTTACGTAGGCTTTCATAAGCTTTTAAAGCATGTTTATGAACATCAAAAGAGCTGGCAATTAAAAGGTATAAAAATCCAGTCTGAACAAAGAAAATAGTATAATCTAATATCCCGTGAATAAAGATCATCACTGTAAAGGATACAATCAATGCAACCAATGTCTTATCAACTTTTAATTTACATAAACGATATAATCTTTGAATATTAGAATAAATATATGGAGCAATAGTTAATAATCCAACAATTCCAAAACAAAGCAATGGATCTAAATAAATACTATGAGCATGTTCGGTTGGATGACCATGATATAATGGATAGATATGCATATAAGTCATAGGGCCTTCACCAAACAAAGGATGTGTTATAATATTTTGAATAGCAACTTCCCAGATACCAGCACGTGTCATGAAATAAGCAACAATATTATCAACACGTGGGAATTTTGATGGATTTAATAGGAAATAAATACAAGCCACAATAACAAGAGCTAATATGCATGCACATGTTTTATGATGCTTGTCTACAATCAACATAATTAAAATGCCACCAGCTAATGCAGGCCATGCAGTTCGACAGGCAGTTAATAATAAAACAAAAAGATTTAATCCAATGACTGCGACATAATAAATAAATTTTTTCCATTCTAATTTTATATCTTTAATTTTTAATATTTTATAGAAAGTTAAACAAACAAAGAATTCAATCATCATAGCATAGTAATTAGCATTAAAGAAAACGGAATTAATACGATCTTGAGGACGATTGAATATCATGATTTCAAACTGATCAATATTGTAAGAATTCAAAATACCAATATATTCAATTAAACCATATAAAGCTGCAAAAATACTTAAAACAATAATACAGTTTGTTATATATTCAAATAATCGTGAATCAATATGAATACGATAATATAAAACAAAAGATAAAATCACTAAAATACCAATGCTACAAACAAAACCATAATAGTTTTGATAAAACAGAGAAACAATAGCACTTAATAAACTAAAATAAATAATAAAACGACTTTTAGGTATTTGTCTATAAGCTTCCTGTATTTCCCCTTTCCATAATAAACGAAGTGTTAAAAATATTAAAATCCCTCCACACATATAAAAAGGTAAAAACATTGAAAAAACAGCAACAATGATATATCTTTGATGATGTGTAAAATGTGTTTTTAAATACTGAATCCCAAAAATAAAAAACACCTCCCAAACGTATCTCTATTTTACAACATTTCTAAATTTATGTATACTATAAATAATCAAGATAACAAAAATGTAAGAAATGAGGGAAACAAGCTGAAATATTTATATATTTATAATTATTCGCCACATGAACAGAACTTATGTGAAATGGAATTTAGACATATTTTTCATGAAGATATGCAAACAAAATATTATATAACAAATCAGGATTTTGATTATTCCAGAAGTGCTTATATCAGGGGAAAATTAAATATTTTATATGAAAGTGCCTGTTTTGATGAAATAGTCAATTTTATTGAACAACAGAATTATTGTTATTATGATTTTAAAGTCATCTATTTAAAAAACGAAATCACACATGTGCCATATCAGGAATCAATTGATAAATGTAAGCAGATTGCCTTGCCTATTGCTGGTTCAGTGAATATGCATCATCCTCAAACAATCTTTGCGATTACAAAAATTCATGAAATATGGTATTTTGGTATTTATCAAAATGATATGAGATGGAATCAACATAATGATAAACCTTATTCATATTCACATTCATTAGCCTTAAGAGATGCGAGAGCAGTTGTTAATATTGCTTTAGGAAATGATTTATCTAAAACGATTGTTGATCCATGTTGTGGAGTAGGAACTGTTGTTTTAGAAGGATTGAGCATGAATGCTCATATTGTTGGTTATGATATCAATAAATATGTGGCTTATCAGGCAAGATTGAACTTAGAACATTATGGGTATGATCCATTATTGATTCAAAGATGTGATATGAGAACATTAAAGAAAACATATGATGTCTGTATTTTAGATATTCCTTATGGTGTATATAGTCCATTTACATATCAGCAACAATGCGAACTTTTAGAAAAGACCAGAGATATTGCAGCAGAGCTGGTTTTAATTTCACACGTTCCAATGCAAAAAGAATTAATAAATATAGGATATCATATGAAAGATCAAGCTATGATACAAAAAGGGAGCTTTCAAAGATATATAACACATTGTCTATAGGAGTGGGAAAAATGAAACATATTTTTATGATGCATGATACAAAGCGTCATCATGATTTAGAAGGCGTGATTCATGATATCATGCAGGAATATGTATATGAAATTGTTTATACAACATCAATGCAAGATAGTCAAAAATACATTCAAAATTGTTTAGAACCATCAAGATTTTATGCAGTTGGTGGAGATGGAACAATCAATGGCTTGTTGCAGGCGTTAGTACATAGTGACCATGAACTTGTTATTTTGCCTTTTGGAACGGGGAATGATTTTTGTCGTACACTTACAAAAGAAAAGAATATCCGTCAACTATTAATTCAATCATTAAAGCAAGAAAGCCAAAAAGTTGATACCATTCAAATCAATGACAGATATTATTTGAATTCTGCTTGTTTTGGATTGGACAGTATAATCGCAAATAAAGTCCATGATATTCCAGATATTCCATTTGTACCTGAATCACAGAGTTATATTATATCTATTTTTAAACAAGTATTTCGTTATGATAATCATCATGTAAAGATTGTATCAGATGGAAAATGTCTTTATGATAATCAGACAATTCTCTGTACATTAAATAATGCGCAATATTATGGTGGTGGTTTTCAAATCACACCTCAAGCTCATATTCAAGATGGTTATATGGATATCTGTGTTGTCGATCGTGTACCAAAGATCAAAATACCTTATTTGGTCACTTATCTTTTATCACATCAATTACATAGACGACATGAAGTCCATTATTATAAAGTGAAAGAAGCAACAGTTTACTGTCACTATAGCTGTAATATTGATGGTGAAGAGTATAAGGCAGACAGTTATCATTTTCAAGTATGTCCGCAATCATTAAACTTAGTGTTGTATAAAAAAAGCTGATATGAATAAGTCATTCATTGTGACTTACTCAATCAGCTTTTCCATTATATATGATTATAATGATTTTCTTTTTTTATTAACAACAAGAATTCCTACACTAATAAGTGCTAATGAAGCGATAAAGTAACCTTACCATTAGCATCAACTAAGATTTGAGTTTTTCTTTCTTCATAACTATAACAAAAAAACACTAAGATATTTAACTTAGTGTTCATATTCTTCTGCAAAGAAAACCTGATGCCATAATGAGAAGCAATAGACAGTCCAGATTTTTTTATAATAGTCATGTTTATGATTTTTATGGTCTTCTAACATAGATAATAGTTTTTGATCATCAAACAATTGTTTAATAATAGGTGTCTGTAAACCATCATAAACTTTTTGATAAAGATCATCTTCACGCATCCATTCTCTAAGTGGAACAGGGAAACCTAATTTCTTTTTCTTGTAAGCTTCATTAGGAATAACTTTTTTAGCAGCTTGTCTTAATAAGACTTTTGTATTTTCTTTTGTGACTTTTTGATTATCTTTTAATTGACTTGCGACTTGGAAAACTTCTTTATCTGTAAAAGGAACACGACTTTCAATAGAATGAGCCATTGTCATTTTATCACCTTTTTGCAAGATGTCTTTAATAAACCAAGTTTGTAAATCAAAAGCTTGTCTTTTTTGAATATTTGTTGCTTTCTGAACACGATCAAAGACATTTCCAACAATATCTTTATGACTATGTAAATGACTTGTATCTTTTAATAAATGTTTACAATCATTATCAGAGAAAACAGGATTAACACCTACATAATAATCTTCAATACGCTCTCCATTTCTAATTAAGAAAGGAATACCTTTAAATGTGGGTAGATGTTTACATATAGATGCAATAGCATGACGAATGAAGAAAGGAATTTTTCCATACAATCCACTATCAATATCTCCACGATAAGTATTATAACCACCAAAAAATTCATCAGCACCTTCACCAGATAAAACAACTTTGACATCCTGACTGGCAAGTTGACTAACAAAATATAAAGCGACTGCAGCTGGATCGGCAGTTGGTTCATCTAAATGATACATAATCTTTGGTAAGACTTCCAAATATTCTTCTTTAGTAATAATTTTGCTTTTGTTTTCAATACCTAATTGTTGTGTTAAATCTTTAGCGTAGTTAATTTCATTATATCTTTCATCATTATATCCAACTGTATAAGTATGTTGAGGTCTCGCTAATGAAACAAGATATGATGAATCAATCCCACTGCTTAAGAATGATCCAACTTCAACATCAGCAATCAAATGATGTTGGATAGAATCTTTCATGATTTGATCAATAGCTTGAATCATTTCCTGATCAGTTTTATATTGATCTTTGAATTCAATATGATAATAACGTTTAATTTGAATCTTTTGATCCTTATAAATAAGATAATGTCCTGGTAACAATTGTTTAACATTTTTAAAGAAAGTCTTTTCACCAGCTACATAATTCATTTTTAAATAAATATCTAAGACTTCAGTATTTAATTCTTTTTTAAAATCAGGATGATCTAAGAAACCTTTGATTTCACTTGCAAATAAGAAATGAGCAGGATCATCATAATAATAGAAAGGTTTAATTCCAAAATGATCTCTGGCACAGAATAACTCATGTGTCTCAGTATCATATAATGCAAAAGCAAACATCCCTCTTAAATAATTCACAACATCATAACGATATTCTTGAAAACCATGTAAAATCACTTCTGTATCACTATGAGTTTGAAAAACATGCCCTTTGGCTTCTAAATCTTTTTTTAATTCTAGATAATTATATATTTCTCCATTAAAGACAACGACCAAATGATCAGATTTCATAGGTTGCTGACCACCAGCTAAATCTATAATAGATAAACGACGATGTCCTAAAGCTACATAATCATCAATGAACTGCCCTTCACCATCAGGCCCTCTATGAGCAATACGATCCATCATCTTTTTTAGTATTTGACTTGCATTTTCATTAACAGGTGCGAATCCAACTATTCCACACATCGTAATCACTTCCTTCGTGAAAGCATTATAACATGCTTTTTCATATAAAAAAATAAAAAAGTAAAGAAAAAGAGGACTTAATCCTCATTGATGTCTACATATAATTCAACATATCCACAAGATTTACATAATGCCGCTTTTAAAGCATATTCCTTTTTCTTCAGGTTTTCATTTTTTTCGATGATTGTAAAGTCGCTAATAGGTTGTGCAGTATCTTTAATATAACAATCTTCTTTCATTTCTTTATGACATCTTGGACATTTTCTCATGCATACCACCTCTCTAATATTATTATACAAAATTTTAAAAAGAAAACAAAGAAAAACAGAAAAATGTGTTCATTATGATTTTACAAGAAATCCATTATTTCCCATTTTATTCGTTGAAATATATGTTATAATATGTCGAGAGGTGATTGGATGATAAAACTTGAAAATGTAACAAAAGTATATAAAACCGGTGTAAGAGCCGTTAATAATATGAATGTTGATATTGGTGATGGTGAGTTTGTTTATGTCATTGGTCCAACTGGTGCAGGTAAATCAACTTTCATCAAATTATTGTATCGTGAAGAAAAAGCCAGTTCTGGTAAAGTTATAGTAGCAGGACAGGATGTCTCTAAAATTAAAGATCGTAAGGTTCCTTATTTTAGAAGAAATATTGGTGTTGTTTTTCAAAACTTTAGATTATTACCTAAAAAAACAGTCTTTGAAAATGTAGCTTTTACATTAGAAGTGACTGATACACCTAAAGTTCAAATCAGAAAAAAAGTGAGAAGAACATTAGAACTTGTTGGATTAGAAGATAAAGCCAATGCTTTTCCTCATGAATTATCTGGTGGTCAACAACAACGTGTAGCGATTGCCAGAGCGATTGTGAATAATCCTAAAGTTTTGATTGCTGATGAACCAACAGGAAACTTGGATCCTGATACTTCTCATGAAATTATAGAATTATTAGAGCGAATTAATGAAATTAATCATACAACAATATTAGTTGTCACACATGATAAAGAAATTGTTCAAAAACATAAAAAAAGAACAATCTTAATTGAAGATGGTTGTATTAAAACGGATACAAGTGTAGGAGGTTATGTTGATGGAATTCATTAGTTGTATAAGAAACTTTCCTAAACACTGTAAAACAGCTTTTCAAAATATTTGGCGTAATGGCGTTATGTCTGTATCATCTATTTTTGCAGTGACTATAACCTTATTATTAATTGCAGTGATTGGAGTTATTGCGATTAATATTCAGGATATGACTTATAGTATTGAAGATAGTTTAACAATCTATGTACAGATGGATAGAGAAATCAGTGATAAAGAAGCACAACAGATATTGCCTGAAATTGAAAAAATTGATGGCGTTAAAAAAGCAACTTTTTCATCTAAGGAAAATGAGTTAGATAAGTTAATTGAAATGCAGGATGAAGATGGGAAAAAATTGTTTGAAAGTTATCGTGAAAACAATCCTTTAGGAGCAGCTTATGTTGTTGAAGTGGACGATGCCAAAGAAATAGATACGGTAGCTGATCAGATTAGTGGTTTAGAACATGTCAATCAAGCGACATCTGGTGGAGACTCTACAAATTCTTTAGTGAATAGTTTAGAAACAGTTAGAAATGGTGGTGCTATTTTCGTTGTAGGACTGACTATTATCGCATTGTTTATGATTGCCAATACAATCAAGATTACAATTACATCACGTCAAACAGAAATCAGTATTATGCGTATGGTTGGAGCAAGCAACTGGTATATTCGTTTACCATATATGCTTGAGGGTGTTTTTATTGGTTTATTAGGTTCTATTGTTCCTATTCTGGTGATGTATTTTGGATATAATTGGATATACAGTGGAGCTGTGGATTTATTGCCAGCCATGTTATCAATGCGTGAACCATTCCCATTTATTTGGCATTGTTCAGGAATAATGGTTGCTTTAGGATGTGGTGTTGGTTTGATTGGAAGTTTTGTATCAGTTAGAAAATTCTTGAAATTTTAAAAGCTTTGGGAAAAGACCCGAAGCTTTTTTTGGAGGTTATATGAAAAGGTTTATTATGATTGGTGGAACGATGGGAGTTGGCAAAACAAACACGAGTCAACTTTTAAAAAAGAAATTAAATCATAGCGTTATGTTAGATGGTGATTGGTGTTGGGATATGCATCCTTTTATTGTGAATGAAGAAACCAAAGCCATGGTCATCAATAATATTGTCTATCAGTTACAGTCTTTTATTGACTGCTCTGTGATTGAAAATATTATTTTTTGTTGGGTGATGCATGAACAATCTATCATTGACCAAATTTGTGATCGTCTTTGTTTAGATGACTGTCAGGTTTATTCAATATCCCTTGTCTGTGATGAACAGACATTAAGACAGCATCTTCAAAAAGATATTGACTTAGGTCTAAGAGAAGAAAGCATCATCAAAAGAAGCTTAGAGCGTATGTCTTGTTATGATAAGTTATCTTCACATCAGATAGATATTTCTTCATTGAAGCAAGATGAAATTATTTGTTGAATGCCAAATTAAATGATAAATAGTTCTTCAATTTATTTGGTTAGGATACAAGGTGAGATAACTATAATATTCAAATTAAATTGTCCTGGCTATTCATATTATTTGCTACGTG
>NZ_NFHI01000062.1:0-11988 GCF_002159255.1 Massilimicrobiota sp. An80 | reverse complement strand
CTGGTGGTGAAGGCGTGATGGAAACACCTGTACCCATGCCGAACACAGAAGTTAAGCATCACAGCGGCGAAGATAGTAGGCAACTGCGAAAATAGCACGCTGCCAGTCCATGTGAGGGAGTAGTCATTCTATTCCCTCCCTTTTTTTATTCTCATTCCTTTTTTGACAGATAATTCATCATAACAAGTGCAACAAAAAAACTCCAAGATTGGAGTATTTATCTTTTATTTATTTTTTAATAAACTTGCAGCTGCTTCATCAACAACTAAAATACAATCAGGATGATCTTGTAAAGCACTTGCAGGTACATCTGTTGTTTTTGGTCCTTCAACTGTAGCTTGAATAGCTTTTGCTTTTCCTTCACCAGAAGCAATAAGAAGCACTTTTTTAGCTTTCATAATATTTGCAATCCCCATACTTACTGCTTGAGTAGGTACATCTTCAATTTTACCATTAAAGAATAAACGTGCATTGTCTTCAATTGTAGATTGTTTTAAATCAACCTTGTGAGTAACTGAATCAAAAGGTGTTCCTGGTTCATTGAAACCAATATGTCCATTAGAACCAATTCCTAATAATTGAATATCAATAGGATTGTCTTCTAATAATTGGTTATATGCTTTACATTCTTCATCAATATTGCCATTTCCTTTTGGAACATGAACATTATTCATATCAATATCTAATTCATTGAATAAGTTATGACACATAAAATAATGATAACTTTGAGGATGAGATTGATCTAAACCAAAATATTCATCAAGATTAAATGATTTAATATCTTTGTATGAAGTTCCATTTTTCTTGTGATCTTCTCTCATCAATTCATAAAGTCTAATAGGTGTAGATCCCGTAGCTAAACCTAAATTAGCAGTTGGATTGTTTTTAACAACATTCAACATAATTTCACAAGCTTTTTGACTTGCTTCTTCATAATCTTTTACAATAATGACTTCCATCTTTGTCCCTCCTATAATATACTTTTATTATATAACAAGCATAGTGAAATGAAAAGCTATATTTTCATATTTTGAAAATTATAAATTTAATAAATATAGAAAGTTTAATCTTTATTTTATATTGAAAATAAGGTAAAATAAATTTATATGGAGGTAGGTCAAAATGACAATGATTAAAGGTATTGCGGCATCTAATGGTATTGCAATTGCTAAAGCATACAAATTAGTTATGCCTGATTTAACAGTAACTAAAGAAACTGTTGAAGATGTAGAAAAAGAAATTAAAGCTTATGAAGATGCAATGGATTGCACAAGTAAGCAACTTGAAGCTATTAAGGAAGCTGCTTCAAAAAATTTATCTGCTGAAGAAGCTGCAGTTTTTGATGCACATGCTTTGGTTTTATCTGACCCTGAATTAAAAACACAAGTTGAAGATAAAATTAAAAATGAAAAATGTAATGCAGCTGCTGCTTTAGAAGAAGTAGCTAATACATTTGTAGCAATGTTTGAATCTATGGGTGATGAATACTTTAGAGAAAGAGCTGCTGATATTAAAGACGTTTCTCGTCGTTTATTAGCTAATCTTTTAGGAAAATCATTACCTAACCCTGCTTTAATTGATGAAGAAGTTGTGATTATTGCTGATGATTTAACACCTTCTGATACAGCACAATTAAATAAAAATTTAGTTAGAGGATTTGCTACAAATATTGGTGGAAGAACTTCACACTCTGCTATCATGGCAAGAAGTTTGGAAATTCCTGCTGTTGTTGCTTGTAAAACAGTGACTGATGAAGTTAAAGATGGAGATATGATTGCTCTTGATGGTATTGAAGGAGTTGTTATGATCAATCCTGATGAAGATACTATTAAAGAATATACTCAAAAACGTGATGAATATATTGCATATAGAGAAGAACTAAAGAAATTAGTTAATGAAAAAACAGTTTCAACTGATGGTCATCATGTTGAATTAGTTGCCAACATCGGTTCACCAAAAGATTTAGCTGGTGTTAAAGAAAATGGTGGTGAAGGTGTAGGTTTATTTAGAACTGAATTCTTATATATGGAATCTGCTGAATTACCAAGTGAAGATAAACAATTTGAAGTTTATAAAGAAATTTTAGAAGGTATGGCTGGTAAACCTGTTGTTGTAAGAACACTTGATATTGGTGGAGATAAGGAAATCGAAGCTATTGATTTACCTAAAGAAATGAATCCATTCTTAGGTGTACGTGCAATTCGTTTATGCTTCCAAAGAGAAGATATTTTTAGAACTCAATTAAGAGCATTATTAAGAGCTTCTGTTTACGGTGATTTAAGAATCATGTTCCCAATGATTGCGGCATTAGGAGAATTTAGAAAAGCTAAAGGTATCTTAATGGAAGAAAAAGAAAAATTGGTTGCAGAAGGTGTTAAAGTATCTGATACTTTACAAGTTGGTATCATGATTGAAATTCCTGCTGCTGCAGTTTTAGCTGATCAATTTGCTAAAGAAGTTGATTTCTTCTCAATTGGTACTAATGATTTAATTCAATATACATTCGCTGCTGATAGAATGTCTTCAGGTGTATCTTATTTATATCAACCATTTAACCCTTCAATCTTACGATTGGTTAAACATGTTATTGAATCAGCACATAAAGAAGGAAAATGGGCAGGTATGTGTGGAGAAATGGCAGGAGAACCAATGGCAGCTCCATTATTACTTGGTTTAGGATTAGATGAATTCTCAATGTCTGCAACTTCAATTTTGGCACAAAGAAAATTAATTAGAGAATTATCTCAAAAAGAAATGGCTGATTTAGCTAATCAGGCAATTAATTGTACAACAATGGAAGAAGTTGTTGAATTAGTTGAAAAAGTTATTAAAAAATAGAACATACAATAGAATTTAAAATGTAAAAAGGACAGTGTTCATTGTGAACGTTGTCCTTTTTTAAAAATATATTCAGCAATAATTTCTACTATTTTTTCTAAAAAATCCTGATCATTTAAAGTAAATCTATTAAAATAGGGAGAATCAATATCTAAGACACCCATTAATTCACTTTGTACGATTATAGGAATAACAATCTCACTTTTACTACGACTATCACAAGCAATGTGACCACTAAATTGATGTACATCTGCGACACATATTGTTTGATGTAATAAAGCTGCTTTACCACAAACACCTTGACCAATAGGAATCCTTAAACAAGCTACTTTACCTTGGAAAGGACCTAAAATGAGTTCATGATTATCAACGAGATAAAATCCTACCCAATTAATATCTGGAATGATTTCATTTAAGAAAGCAGACATATTTGCCAGGTTAGCAGTGATATTTTCCTCATCTTTCACTAATTCATAGGCTTGCTGTAAAAATAATTGTGTATTCATTGCTTTCACCTCTCTTTTTTAGTATAACATAAATATATCATAAATGAGAGGTAGTAGAAATGGAAAAACAAAAATTCAGTGACTATGGTATGTTTGAAGGACATCCTGAATATGAGCTGGCTGTACAAAGGTGTGAAGATATATATCAAAGAAGATATGACTTAAGAAGTGATTTTGCAAGAGATTATACCAGAATTATCTTTTCACAAGCGTATCGTCGTTTAAAACATAAAACACAAGTTTTTTTTGCTGTCGAAGATGATCATGTCTGTACACGCAGTGAACATGTCAATCTGGTTGAGTCTATCTCATATACAATTGCACATCAACTGGGTCTAAATACAGAACTTACAAAAGCCATTGCAGTAGGACATGATTTAGGTCATGCACCTTTTGGGCATGGTGGTGAAACTATTTTGACTGATATTGCTAAATCTCATGATTTAGATAAGTTTTGGCATGAAAAAAATAGTTTACATTTTGTTGATCATATTGAATTATTAGAAGATAATAACCATTATCAGCATAATTTAAATCTTACATATGCTGTACGTGATGGAATTATATCTCATTGTGGAGAAATGAATCAAAAATATATTCAAAGAAGAAAAGAATATATCAATCTTAATGATTATCAATATGCAGGACAATACAATCCATGGACATATGAAGGATGTGTTGTAAAGATGGCTGATAAAATTGCTTATTTGGCTAGAGATATTGAAGATGCTTTACGTTTAAATGTTTTAACACAATCTCAAATTGATGAATTAAGAACACAATTAAATCAAATGGGGAATTATCAATTTCATGCGATTAATAATGGTTCTGTTGTCAATTATTTTATACATGATGTGGTGGAAAATTCTTGTGTAGAAAAAGGAATAGGCTTATCTCAGGAAGCTTTTGATAAAATGAAATTTATTATGAAATTCAATTATCAAAATATTTATTTAATTAAAAGGGTTCAAGTTCATGAAAAATATGTGTCTTTAATTTTGCATTCTATTTTTGATTTTTTATATGATTATAAAAATCATAATGATTTTATTAAAGATTTAAAGCAGGATTTAAAACAATATCCAAAGTTAATTGGTCATTATTTAGCGTGGCTAGAAAAATACGCTGTTATAGAAAATTATTCGAGAAAAAAAGAATATCATAATCATGTTGTTTATGATTTTATCCATGATTCTCAAGCTTTTGAAAAAAGTATTATAGATTATCTAGCAGGAATGAGTGATGCATTTATTATTCAGCTTTTTAATGAGTTGATTTCTTTTTAAAAGATATTCAAGTCTTTTATGAAATATGATAAAATGAAGCGAGAAATGAGGGGAAATAATTATGCCAATCAAAATACCAGATAATTTACCAGCTGCTAAAATATTAAAAGAAGAAAATATATTTATTATGAGTGAAACACGTGCAACAACACAACGCATTAGACCGTTAAAATTATTAATTTTAAATATTATGCCTACCAAAATTGTAACGGAAACACAATTATTAAGATTATTATCTAATACACCTTTACAAATTGAAGTAGATTGGATTCACATGGCAAGTCATGAATCTAAAAATGTTTCAAAAGAACATTTATTGGCTTTTTATAAAACTTTTGATGATATTAAAGACAATAAATATGATGGTTTAATTATTACAGGAGCACCAGTTGAAAAACTTGAATTTCAAGATGTGGATTATTGGGATGAATTGACAACATTATTAGAATGGTCTAAAACGCATGTTTTTAGCAGTTTCTTTATTTGTTGGGCAGCGCAGGCAGCTTTGCATTATTTTTATGGCGTTTCTAAGTATCTATTACCACATAAATTAACAGGTGTCTATCTACATCATACGAATGTTGAAAAAATGCAAAGAAAAATTTTGCGAGGTTTTGATTATCAATTTTATGCACCTCATTCACGTTATACCAGTGTATCTAAAGAAGATATTGAAAAGATAGATGACTTAGATATTTTAGCTGAATCAAAGGATGCAGGGGTTTA
Organism: Massilimicrobiota sp. An80; assembly: GCF_002159255.1. NCBI lineage: Bacteria > Bacillati > Bacillota > Erysipelotrichia > Erysipelotrichales > Erysipelotrichaceae > Massiliimicrobium > Massilimicrobiota sp. An80. Next base: position 6,632 of record NZ_NFHI01000062.1, on the reverse strand, counting down.
TATAGTTGCTTCAAAAGATGGATCACGTTTTTTTGTGACTGGACATCCTGAATATGATCCTGATACTTTAGATAAGGAATATAAAAGGGATTTGGCTAATCCAGATATTATCAGTGAAATGCCAAAAAATTATTATTTGAATGATGATGTCAATAATGAAATACAAGTCAAATGGCGTTCTCATGCTTACTTGATTTTTGCAAATTGGTTAAATTACTATGTTTATCAGGAAACACCTTATAATTTGGAAGATTTAAAAGAAAGATGATATTTATTAGCAGATTATGGGAAATCTGCTAATAAAATCGTCTTTTTTTGTTGAAAAAGCCTAAAATCAATTGAATTTTATGTGTCCTTCATATATAATTTAATTTGGAATGTAATGAAAGAAGGGGTGTTTTAATGAGAAAAAAAATCTGTCAATTGTGTATGTTAGTTATCTCATTAACATTAGTTATAGGGTTAGTTATAAATGTTTCAAATCAAAATTCTGTTGAGGCAAAAGATAGTTCTTCAAAAGGACCAGAAGTAACAGACTATTTTACTGTTATTAATGAAGATGGAAGTACATCTATTGTTGATTTTGATGATATTGAAAATGACAACTCAGAAATTATTGAACAATCAAAAGAATATAATTTGGTTGCTAAAACTGGTGATGATAAAGAAGTTATAGCAACTTATGAAAATGAAGAAGAAGCTCAGGAAGCTTTGGATAATAAGGTTAAAACAAAATCAAAATTGCGTGCAAGAACCTTTTCTGTTACAACATATGCTGTTGAAGAAAATACAAAAGCCATTGAATATGGAGTTGTGTATTTAAACTCTAAAGGTCATGATGGAAATAGTTATTTAACTTATAAAAATGTTTTAACTGGATATGATGGCTATACGACAGGAAGTTATGCAAAAGATGCTGCCTATATTGGAACTGTTAACGGAAAAATTCGTGCAAAACAAGCAGGGACAGTAATGGATTTTGATGCACGTGATGTGACAGTTGTTGATTATCAAAGTGCTAATATTTCTCATTACTATGTTGAAGGTGGTTACTTATATCATAAATATTTTTATGGTTCAGAAAGTTCTAGTGCACAAAGAGTTGGGAAAAAGCCAAGTTACTTAAATGAAGGAACAAAATATTATAGTTATGATGGACATTATTTCTATACAAGTTATCCAACAATGATTAAGGACTATCAAAACAGTAATACATCTTATCCTAATGCAGTTAATAAATCTAATCCTTTCTATAATTACTATCAATTCCTTTCTCATCGTTCTAAAACAACTTTAACTCCATATAATTTGGATACTATTACAAATGATAAAGTGGGTTCTAGTTCTTCAAAAATGAAAAATATGGGACAATATTATATTGAAAATCAAAATACATATGGTACTAATGCCTTATTAATGTATGGTGTATCTGGAAATGAAAGTGCTTGGGGAACAAGTGCAATCGCCCGAGATAAAAATAATTTATTTGGACATGGTGCAGTAGATAATAATCCATATTATGGAGCAAATGGATATGAAAATCCTCAAACAAGTATAAAATATCATGCAGAAAAATTTATTTCCAATGGATATTTAGACAATGAGGATTGGCGTTATAATGGTGGACATTTAGGTGATAAATTATCAGGTATTAATGTTCGCTACGCTTCTGATCCTTATTGGGGAGAAAAAGCAGCTAGTGTTAATTATTATTATAATTATGGAAATGATTATAATAAATATACAATTGGTATAATCAATGGGCAACAAAAAAGTTATAAACTTTATAAAGAACCTGGTTCAACTGTTACTCATACATTGGGAAGCGGTAGTAGCCCACGTACATATAATTTACCAGTTATTGTTTTAGATACAGTGACTGTATCAGGGGAAAAATGGTATAAAATTCAAAGTGATACAGCGTTGAATGAATCTCGTACTGATACTGATTGGGATAATCAATATAAGTTTTCAAGAGATTATTTATATGTTCCTGCTTCTGATGTTACTATAGTTGTCAATGGATATGATAGTAGTACATCAGATGGTTCTACATCTTATGCACGTGGAGATGTTAATGGTAATGGGAAAATAGATGCTGCAGACTATTTGATGGTTATGGATACAATTTTAGGAAAATATTCAATGAATGCAACTCAGAAATCTGTTGGAGATGTTAATAGTAATGGCAAGATAGACGCTGCAGATTATTTGATGATTATGGATTGTATTTTAGGAAAAATTAAGTTATAAAAGGGGTAATTATGAAAAAAATTGGAAAAATCATTTTAACAATATTATTAGTTCCGTTGATTTGTTTTTTTACCATAACGGAATCATATGCCGCATCATTTAGTGTGTCGGTACAAAATAACGGTAATGGGAGTTTAACTGTTACTGTTAGTAGTAGTACACATGCTGGAGGGCTTTCAGTTTCTGCTGGAGGAAAGTCTGGTACTTTAGCCATTAGAACTATTGGTAGTAGTGATTCAACAACTTTACAAACTGGTGCAGGTACTTTTACAGTAACTGTCACTGCTTTAAGTTTGTCTGATGCTAATTATAATTTAGTAGAAGGTGAAACTATAAGTAGAACAGTAACTGTTACAGATAAATCAAGCTCTTCTAGCTCATCTAGTAGTTCTGGTTCTAGCTCATCAAGTAGTTCAAATAATTCTAGTTCTTCAACTACTACAACAGTTCAAGAACCTGAAGTAAAAAAATCTAGTGAAAAGAATTTATCTTCTTTGAGCGTTTCTGAAGGGACTTTATCACCAAAGTTTTCTTCTGGAACAACAACATATAAAGTTGATTTAACAAGCGAAACAGAATCGCTAACTATAAGTGCTAAAGCTAAAGATAGTAAAGCAAAAGTTTCTGGAACAGGTAAAAAAGAATTAAAAATTGGAGAAAATAATTTTACAGTTACGGTTACTGCTGAAGATGGCAGCAAGAAAACTTATACGATTAGTGTTTATGTGACGGAAAAACCAACACAATTTGTTAAATTGGGTGATCAAAATTTAGGAATTTTAAATGATTTATCTAAAACGGATGTGCCAAAAGGATTTGAAAAATCAACAATAAAAATTGACAATAAAGATGTGACAGCTTTACAAAATAAAGATATGGGATTGACTTTATTATATTTACAAAATGAAGATGATAGCACAGGATTTTATATTTATGATGTAGATAATAATAAAGTTTTGAGTAAATATCAAACTGTAGCTGTTAATGGAAAAACATATGTTCTTATGGATGCCCCAGATAATTTAGAAGCTATCCAAGATTTAAAAACAGCAACTATTAAAATTGGTGATGTTGAATTAAATGGATGGAAATTTGAAGATGAGGCTTTATCACATTACACACTTGTCTATTTAATGAATGAAGCTGGGGAAACTCAATTATATACATATGAAGATACTGAAGGGACATTACAAAAATATACTCCTTTTGAAGAAAAAAATGATAATACATTAACATATGTATTTATCGGAACAACAGCTCTATTTGTTGTATCAACTGCAGTTGTTGGTTATATGTATTTTAATTTTAAGAAAAAATCTATTTCAGCAATTAAAGATTATTATGACAAGAAAAATCAAGGATAATGAATCCTTGATTTTTTAGTCGTCGATATTCATTGATTCATATTCTTTAAGTGTTGTAATAATGTCATCATAGATTTTCTGATCAACATAATTAAGTAATTCGTCACTAGAAACAAAACGATATTCAGTGTGTTCATGAGAGATTTGAACATGATCATTGGTTGGAATAGCTAAAAAGCCAATACCAACGGTTTGATAGTCAGGTCGAACGGCTGTAAAAGTATACACTGGTTTGATGATTCTCACATCTAAATTTGTTTCCTCTTTTAATTCTCTAATAAGAGCCTGGTGTGGTGTTTCACCATATTCTAATCCACCTCCAGGAAGTTCCCAAAAACCAAGTCCATCACTAGAAGGACGTACTCTTTTCAGAATCAGGATTTTTTGATGATAAATGACAATAGCTTTGACTGTAATATGAAATCTGATATTTTCCATATGTTTATTCCCTCCATTTTATATATCATATCATTTTTTTTACAAAAAGTATCGTTTTATTAAAAATGTTTGCTATAATAATTGAGAGGTGATTTTAAAATGATTGATTTTTTAGAAGAAGTCTATAAAAGAAAAGATAAAATGATAGAAGATATACAGACATTATGTAAAATACCATCTATTTTAGATGAAACAACAGCTAACGAAGGACAACCATTTGGAAAAGCATGTCGTGATGCGTTAGATGCTATGTTAGAAATAGGTGAGAGAGATGGATTTGTTTGTGAAAATGTTGATGGTTATGCAGGACATATTGATATAGGAGAGGGAGAAGAAACTTTTGGTATTTTAGGACATTTGGATGTTGTGCCTTGCAATGAGAGTGGATGGAACAGTGAACCATATGCAGCAACTTTAAAAAATGGAAAGTTATATGGGCGAGGAGTAGCTGATGATAAAGGACCACTCATTGCCGCATACTATGCTGCTAAAATTATTCATGAATTAAATTTACCTGTGAAAATGAAAACAAGAGTGATTTTTGGATGTAATGAAGAAAATGGTTCAAAATGTATGCAATATTATTTTACAAAGAAACCTTATCCTTCAATGGGGTTTACACCAGATGCAGAATTTCCTGTTGTCTATGGAGAAAAAGCAGGTGTTAATTTTAAAATAATTGGTGAAATTGAAAATGATAATTTAATAGGACTTTATTCTGGAAATAGAGCAAATATTGTTCCAGAAGTTTGTGAAGCTTATTTAACAGGTTCATATAAACAATATAGAGAATCATTTGCTGAATATTTATCTGTTCACCAATTAGATGGATATGTTGAAGAAGAAGGAAATCATACAAAACTTGTTTTGATTGGAAAATCTGCTCATGCCTCTACACCAGAATTAGGAATTAATGGGGCTGTATATATGTGTCATTATTTATCAACTATATCACAAAATCAATTAGTTCAATTTATTGATCAATATTTTTATAATGATTGTTATGGGGAAAAATTAGGTATTGCTTATACGGGATTAATGGGTCCATTAACAGTGAATTTAGGGGTTATCAATTACAAGAATGGACATGTTAATATGATTATAGACATGCGTGTTCCTCATGAAGTGACAGATGAAAAGTTGACAGCAAAAATGCAAAAATGTCTTAACGTTTATGGATTAAAAGAAACACATCATTTAGGAAAAGCTTTATATATAGATCCTCAAAGTGAACTGATTCAAAAGTTGCATAATGCTTATGTTGAATTTACAGGTGATCATAATCATCAACCACAGGCTATTGGTGGTGGCACATATGCAAAAACAATGCCTAATTGTGTTGCTTTTGGTATTGAATTCCCAGATAGTGATAATAAGATTCATCAAAATAATGAAGAAATTTCTATTGATGATTTAATGAAGGCAACAGCTATCTATGCAAAAGCTATTTATGATTTGATTAAGGAATAGAGTGAATTCTCTATTCCTTATTGCATAGAAATATGATTTTTGTTATAATATAAACGCTAATTGCAGGCGTGGTGGAATGGTAGACACGCTATCTTGAGGGGGTAGTGGAAGTATTTCCGTGTGAGTTCAAATCTCATCGCCTGCACCATTTTTGTTTTACGCATCTGTGGTGGAATTGGTAGACACGCTATCTTCAGGCGGTAGTGGATTTAATCCGTGTGAGTTCGAGTCTCATCAGATGCACCAATTGATTGAGCATTGTTTATCAATGTGTTTTTTTATTATTGGAGGATTTTTATGAATCAAGAAATTATACAAAAAATGGCTGAAGAATTATCCATTCAAGAACAACAAATTCAAAATGTTTTATCTTTATTAGAAGAAGGAGCTACTGTTCCTTTTATAGCACGTTATCGTAAAGAAAAAACAGGTGGATTAAATGAAGAACAAATTAGAGAAATTTCAAAAGTATATGAATATCAAGTCAATCTTCAGGAACGAAAAGATGATGTTATTCGTTTAATTGATGAAAAAGGTTTATTAACTGAAGAATTAAAACATAATATTTTAAATGCTTCTAAATTAAGTGAAGTTGAAGATTTTTATAGACCATTTAAAGAGAAAAAGAAAACTAAGGCATCTATTGCTAAGGCAAAAGGATTAGAGCCATTGGCTCAATCGATTTTAAAATTACCTAGAACTTTCGATTTGGAAAAAGAAGCCCAAAAATATTTAAATGAGCAAGTATTAACTATTGAAGAGGCTATTCATGGAGCCAAAGATATTATTGCAGAACAAATAAGTGATGAACCACGTTATCGAAAATATACAAAAGATATGATTTATAAGACAGGTATGATCTCATCTCATGTCAAAAAGAAAAATCCTGATCAAGAAGATGGGATTTACGAAATGTATTATGATTATCAGGAAAGGGTTCAGTATATTGCATCACATCGAATTCTTGCGATTAATCGTGCTGAAAAAGAAGGTAATCTAAAATAACACGGGGTTGTGGGGTTTTGGATTATAAGAAATTGTGGGAAGGCTGTTCTTCCCACAATTTTAAAACTGTATAGGAGAATCATGATCTGATGATGGGTCATG
>NZ_NFHI01000061.1:0-12068 GCF_002159255.1 Massilimicrobiota sp. An80 | reverse complement strand
GGCCTATTATCAATAAAAAATTGATAATAGGCCGCACACTATCGTAGCAATGTCAATACTTTTCTTTGAAAAATAATAAAAAAAGAGAGAGGGTATATTTGCAATATAACCCTCGAATGTCATTCAGTCCTTAACTTAATGACATTGCTGCTGGATCCATTCATATTTTGACACAGTCAAAACAAGAAAGTGTATGCATTCTTAAAGAGAATGTTACGTTATTGGATCCTTCTAAAAAATCTTTGATCATTGCAGGATTGGCTGGATATGGAAATCAGGAAGATTTAAGAAAACAAATAGAAGATATTTGCCAGGAAGCTTTCGAGGGCTATACGTATCTTTTATATAATGATGTTCAAATAGCTTTAGCAGGAGCGTTAGCTAATCAGGATGGTATTGTTGTGATTGCAGGAACAGGCAGCATCGCTTATTCATGCTTGAATGGACAAACAAAAAGATGTGGTGGCTGGGGCTATCAGTTAGGTGATGAAGGTAGTGCTTATTGGATGGGAAAAGAGCTCATGAAAATATATTGTCAACAAGTTGACGGAAGATTAGAAAAGACAAAATTGTATGATAAAGTTAAAGAAAGTTTATTATTAGAAAATGACTATGATATCATTTCATATCGTCATCATCTTCAAAACGAACGAAAAGACATTGCACTTTTAGCAAAAATCAATTATGAATTGGCTTTAGAAAACGATCTGTATGCTTTGCAGATTTATAAAAATGCCGCAAGTTATCTTGGTCAACTGATAGAAGTTCTGGCTCGAGATTTTCATCAACCTATACCAGTATCTTATATAGGAGGCGTTTTTCAGGCAGGTGAATATATTTTAAAGCCATTAGAAGAAACATTACAGACGACATCATGTTATTTACAGTCACCGCTTTATCCACCAGAATATGGAGCATATTTATTAGGGTGTATGTATACTCAAAAGATACTCAAAAAATAAAGAGTATCTTTTCTTTTGAATTATGTTACAATAATAAAGAAATGAGTGTGATAAAATGATAACTCCTAGACATTTGGTAAAAACGATTAAAGGTCAATATAGAATCATAGTCATTAGTGATATTCATGGTCATTTAGATAGATTTCAGGCACTTTTAAAAAAAGTGAAATACACACCTGAAGATTATCTGATTATTTTAGGCGATTTTGTAGAAAAAGGTGACCAGGTTATTGAAACCATTCATTATGTTCAAGAACTATCTAAACGTGATCGTGTTTTTGTACTCATGGGAAATTGTGAATGGGCATTAGACGCATTGCTGACAATACCTGAACTGGCAAATCAGATACAGGGTTATTTAAAGCGTGTTTCCAGCAATGGCTGCATACGTGAAGTTTATCATCGTTTACATTTGGATCAGGGGCATGAAACAATGCTAGGTATTCAAAAACAGATTGCTGATTATTTACATGATGAAATTGCATTTATATCTCACTTACCTGTTACATTAAAGTTGAATCAATTTCTATTTGTTCATGCAGGTATTGAAAAAAGAAAAGATTATAAAAACAGTTCTTTATCTTCATTGTTGGAAATGAAATATTTTTACCATCAGGGACATCTTTTAGATGATATGGTTATTGTAGGACATTTACCTACATCCAATTATTATCCAAATCAAATATGTAATGATATTATCATTGATGAAAAGAAAAAAATCATTTGTATTGATGGGGGAACGGGTGTCAAATCTATTTCACAATTAAATGCATTAATTATTGAATCTAAAGATGGTGTTATTCATTACTCACAAGAATATGTTCAACCTTTGCCATATCATCATGTTATATCTGATGTAGAAATATCTCAAAATGAGAAGCATAAAATTGCATATCCACACTTTGAAGTGGAAGTCATCAAAAAAGGTGAGGAATTCAGTGAGTGTTATCAAAAGGAAACGCAACAATATTTAAAAATAAAAAACGAGTTTTTATATAAGCGTCATCATCAGACATATTGTTTAGATGATTATACTGATTATTTTATTTCAGCCAAAAAAGGTGATCTTGTGAAAGTTATAGGAATCTATAGTCATTATGCATATGTGATTCATCAAGGAGAAGTGGGCTGGATTGATGTCAAGTGTATAAATTTATAAAATGAGTTTATACTTATATAGGTGATAATATAATGCATAATGAAATATATATTGAAGAATTGTTAAATGGTTTAAACATGGGCTTGCTGGCTATTGATCATTTGATTGATAAAATTGAAAATGATCAATTACGTGATATCGTTTTACATCAAAGAAAAGCCTATGGAGATTTGAAAAACAAAATAACACGTGATGACTCTCATACTGAAGATCATTTGAAAAATAAGATGATGTTAGAGTCAATGATTGAAATCAAAACATTATTAACAGATGATGCTAAAATTACAAAGATGTTAATAGAAGGAAGTAATCAGTCAGTTATGACAATGGCACATTTATTGAATAAAGATCATCATGTCGATTTAAAGGTGAAACAATATAGTGATGAATTTGAGAAAATTTCTCAAAAATACATAGATGAATTGAAAGCCTTTCTTTAAAAAGTTTATAACATGAAAAATGTGATAGGATTTATCACATTTTTTATGAGTGATGATGAATTTATTTGATTGAGTCACTATAAGATGTTTTGTATTTAAAAAAGGTGTAGAATAAAAGAAAGGGAAGAAAAAGATATGAATGCAAAACAATTAGATGAAGTGGTACATAAAACACAGGAGTTAATCAAGACACCGACTTGTTGCCAGGAATTAAAAGAAATGGCGGAACAATGGTTAAAATCAGTAGGAAGCGAAAATGAAGCTTTGATGACACAACAATATATGGCAGAATTAAAAGAAGATCTCATGCCTATTGACAATTTAATTGCCTTTGCAAGTTCAAAGGATGGACAGATATATTTTGGTGAAAGTAAAGCCAAAGAAATTGTACGTCATAGTCAGGAAATCCAAGCACAGGGAGCTCAATATTGTGATTGTCCAGCTTGTGCTATTGTAGAAGACATTTTAAAGACATTAGAAGGATAATAAAAAATAAGCAAGTCCAAATGGCTTGCTTATTTTGTTAACATTTTTTTCGCTTGAATAATAATTGTTGGTAAAAGAGCGAATCCATAAATAACAAGAAGTTGATTTATAGAAATTGTATGAATCATAAATAATCCATGCATTGCTGGAACAAATAAGATGAAGTGTAGTAATGCAAAACCAATAATAAATGCAATAATGCTTGAACGGTTTGTAAAGAAACCAATTTTTGATAGTGGTTGAGAACTACGACAATTGAAACCATGTAATAAACGAGCTAAACAGATTGTTGCAAAGGCCATTGTAGAAGCTGTTAAAGGATCTCCTTTTAATCCAGTTAAGTATGCACACATTGTACAAATAGCAATAACAATACCTTCATAACTGATTTGGAAGAAAGTTGATTTGTTAAGAATAGAATCATCAGCTTTACGTGGTTTTTCTTTTAAAACATCATTACGCCCAGATTCCATACCAATCGCAATTGCAGGTAAAGAGTCGGTAATAAGATTCATAAATAATAAGTGAACAGGGAAGAAAGGTGTAGGTAATAAAAGAAGTGAAGCGACAAATACACAAATAATTCCTGCAAAGTTACCAGATAATAAATAATTGATAGAGTTTTTGATATTACGGTAAACATTACGTCCAGTAATAACAGCTTTGACAATAGTAGAGAAGTTATCATCTGTTAATATCATATTCGCAGCATCTTTAGAAACTTCAGTACCCGTAATTCCCATAGCAACTCCAATATCACTTTGTTTAAGTGCTGGAGCATCGTTGACACCATCACCAGTCATGGCTACAATATCTCCGCGTTTTTGCCAGGCTTTGACAATACGAATCTTATGTTCAGGAGCAACACGTGCATAAACACTGATGTGTGTTAATTTTTCATCTAATTCTTCATCACTCATTTGATTTAATTGTTGACCATCAATAGATAAGTCACCATCTTCATAAATACCAATCTTTTTCGCAATGCTTCTGGCAGTCACAACATGGTCACCCGTAATCATAATAGGCTTAATACCTGCCATTTTACATTTCGCAACGGCATCAGCACTTTCTGGTCTTGGCGGATCCATTAAGGAAACAAGACCAACAAATGTTAGATTGTTTTCATCATCTAATTGAATATCATTACTATCTAAATCTTTATATGCAAAACCTAAGACACGTAATCCTTCATTCGCATAATTTTGATTTTGTTGAAGGATTTCGTTTTTATAACGTTCTGTTAGTGTTTCTTTTTGTCCATTGATAAGGATAGATGTACATCTTTGTAAAATAACATCTGGTGCTCCTTTTGTATATAAATGATTTAAAGAAGAAACACTCATTAATTTACGATCTGAATCAAATGGTAATTCGTTTTGACGAATAGCAGTATTTTCAAATTCTGGATCATTTTGTGTATGAAGATGAACCAAATCAATTAAAGCTAATTCAGTTGGATCTCCAATTCTCTGATCTCCATTAATCACAGCATTATTACATAATAAACATGCTTTTAATAAAACATTGTGATCATGATGATGACTATCTAAATCATCAATTTCTAATAATTTGTTATTTAAATAGATTGTTTGTGGTGTCATTTTGTTTTGTGTTAAAGTTCCTGTTTTATCACTACAGATAACAGATACACAACCTAAACTTTCGACTGAATTCAAATTTTTAATAATGGCATTTTCTTTAACCATTTTTTGTGTACTCATAGATAAAACAATTGTCACAATAGAACTTAAAGCTTCAGGAATAGCAGCTACAGCTAAGGCAACAGCAATCATTAAAGCATCAAGTAAAGATTCATGAGCTAAGAAAATATTTAAAGCCAAAACAATGGCACAAATAATCATAATCGCAACAGATAATTTACCACTGAAATCATCTAAACTCTTTTGTAAAGGTGTTTTACGATCTTTCGCTTCATTTAACATAGAAGCGATTTTACCGATTTCAGTATTCATTCCAATGCTTGTTACAATATAACGTCCTGTACCATTTGTGACTAAACTTCCAGAAAAAGCCATATTTTTCTGATCTCCAACAATGACTTCCTGTTCAATAGTATCAGTGATTTTATCAACACTATCAACCTCACCAGTCAAGGCACTTTCGTTAATTTGAAGGGATGCTGATTCAATAATACGACCATCACCACTGACAACATCACCTGCTTCAATTTGAACAATATCACCAATTGTTAATTCGTTAGAATTTAATTCACATAATTGTCCATCACGTAAAACTTTGACTTTAGGAATAGAAAGTTTCTTTAAACTTTCTAATGATTTTTCAGCTTTTAATGTTTGAACTGTTCCTAAAATCGCATTAATGACAATGACCACAACAATAACAAGTGTACTTTCCAGCTGACCACTTAATCCAGAGATAATGGCGGCAATAATTAATATAATAACTAATAAATCTTGAAATTGTTTTAAGAAAATCAAGAAAGGACTTTCTTTTTTCTTTTCAGCCAATTCATTTTTGCCATACTTTTCTTGTCTTGACAAAGCTTCTTGAGTTGATAAACCCGATTTTGTTGTCTGACAATCATTTAATGTTTGTTCAATACTTTTTTGATAATACATACTTTTTCCTCCATTTTTCATCTTCAACGAATAAAAAAGACAAGCTCGCTAAAGATTTATATGTCTTTAACGAGTCTTGTCTTTAAGATGCACCAGAATAATAAATTATTCGCGATTGTTGATAACATCACACATATTGTGAGACTACTCCCTCATTGCCATTATATTAACATACTCGTCAAAATATGTAAATAGAAAATCTTTGAATTATTTTTGTGAAGAAAGTTGACTGTTATTTATCATGAAATAGATATAAATGGATAAAAATCAATACTATGGAAAATTTATTTGGTATTAATTATGCACTATCTTTAAACCAATAAACAAGTCCATTTTCCTGATAATCTCCAGTCAATGGGTTGATTGGTATTTTTTTGAGTTCTGATGATGGCTCATACCAGAGTTCTTCTTTTTGCATAAAGTTTGCCATTGTCTGGAAAATGACTTTTGGAATTCTTGTATCTGAAGTCATATTCATTTCGCGATTATCATCATAACCACACCAGCTTAAAATTGTATATTGTGGATTATAGCCTGCACATAAAGAGTCATAAGGTGTTGAACCAGTTTTCGTGGCAAATGTTGTGTTTGTAGGATAATTAACCATCGTAGGTGTTGTATAGGATTGAAAGGACTTTTCAAAAGGTGCAGTTAATAATTGACTCATCATTAAACAGGTATCTTTATTTAAAAGCTGTTTGTTTTGAGGCTTATATTCATACAAAACATCACCATTATTATTTGTAATCTTGGTAATCGTATGAACATCATTGTAAATACCTTGATGAGCAAGTGTGGTATAAATAGCAGAAAAATCATAAACATTGGTATTTAAAGTTCCTAAGGCAAGAGAAGGATGAGGAGAAATATGTTGATATCCAAATTGAGAAAGTGTATTCACTAATGCCTGTTCTCCTAAAAACATATGTGTTTTCACTGCATAAATATTATCACTCACCGCAATCGCCTGTGCCATTGTAACATCATCATTGGCATATTTTTTGTTGAAATTGGTTGGTGTATATGTTTTTCCATTTTCTAATTGAAAAGTAGTGGGTTCACTTTTGAATTTGGTAATAGGCGTAAAACCATTTTCTAAAGCAATATAATAAAGTAATGGTTTGATAGTAGAACCGACCTGACGTGAAGCTTGGGTTGCACGATTGAATTGTGAAGTCGCATAATCTTTACCACCCACCAATGCTAAGACTTCAGATGCCTGACTATCTAATATGAGACTAGAGACTTCTAATTCCTCTCGATCTTTCATTTGTTCGGTAATGGTTTGATTAAGCTGATCTTGAATTTGGGGATTTAAACTTGTCTGTATATTTAAACCTTGATTGACATATTCTTCTTTATAAAAGCCAAGCTCTTTTAGCTCACTTATAACCGTATCACGATAATAGGGATAAGCACATTGGATGGTAGAAGATGGATGAGGATTGAGTTTGAATTCACTTTGATAAGCCTGATTTGCCTGTTGTTGTGTAATCTGTTTTTCATGAACCATTGCATCTAAAACGATTTTCTGTCTTTGTTTAGCTGCTTTGATATCTTTAAATGGTGAATAATACTCAGGACCATTAATCACTCCAGCCAACATACTGGCTTCATTTAAATCTAAATCACGGGGTTGTTTATTAAAATAGTATAGACTGGCATTTTGAATACCATAAATACCATGTCCAAAATAAACAGTATTAATATAACCTTGTAAAATCGTATCCTTATTATAATGTGTTTCTAGACGAACAGTTAAAAAAGCTTCTTGGATTTTTCTGGACCATGTCTTATCATTATTTAAAAACATTAATCTGGCATATTGCTGGGATATTGTGCTGGCTCCTTCGACACGACCATTTTCACTGATATTGGCTTTAATAGCACGTAAAATACCAACGGGATCAAAACCACGATGTTCATAAAAACGATGATCTTCAATAGCCACAATACTCTTTAAAAAATAAGGTGAAACATCTTTGAGCTGTACATCATTACTTTGTTGTTGAGATTGATAAAAAAGTTGTTGATTTTGATCATACATTCTAATAATATGACCACCATTCAAATCAGGAGCTTCAATGATATAACTTATAGAATAGACACTTATCATAAATACAAAACCAGCAATAATGATTCTTCTTAACCATTTGATACATTTGATCATGACTTATCACCTCATTTTTTCATTTTTGCCGATATTTATGAATAATATTCATGATTCATGGAAAATATGGGAATAAGAAATAAAACGTGACTTTCTCAGTGTGGTTTTGTTATAATGTAGGCGGTGATGTCAAATGTATCAAACAAAACAAATTCATTATAAAGCAATTTTTAAGCAAGATCATGATCAGCATAAAATTGAATATAAAGCCAAAGGATTATTTCATCAAGATCAAAAAACAAGTCTTGATTTTGATACACCTGAAGGACATATTCAAATATCTTATGATGATCAGGAAGTGCATTTACAACATGGAAATTCACTTTTAAAATTTCATAAAGAAAAACCATTTTGGAATCAATATCAATTACCTTATGGTTCAGTTGCTTTAAAAACAAAGTTACTGAAATTTCAAAATAATCAAGATAGCATGAAATTGAAATATGAATTGTATGATCAGCATGGGTTAATTTCTACAGTTTATATCATGATTACAATGAAAGCCTATTGTCTGGTGGACGAACATGAAAATATTTAAAATATTTTTAAATCGTATTTTTGTGTTTGGTTTTCTTATCTTGATTCAAATATTATGGGTATTTTTTATAGGTAGAGAATTATTGGAACATTATTCTTGGATTCATTATCTGATGCGATTGATCAGTTTGATGGTTGTCTTATGGTTAGTTAATAAAGATGAAAATCCTTCTTATAAGATATCATGGATTATTGTTGTTTTATTATTCCCAATGTTTGGGGGATTATTATATTTATTGATTGGAAATAAGAAACCATCTCATAAGATACGTAGAATTTTACAGCCTGCTTTAGATGAAATCAGTCAAGTTGCGATATTAGAAGATGATGTTTCCAAAACCCTAACAGAGTCCAAACAGGATGCGCTTCATTATTTATCTGATTTGGGATATGGAACTTATTTAAGAACAAAGTGTCGCTATTATTCGTTAGGTGACTATTGTTATGGAGATTTATTGAAAGATATCAGTCAGGCTAAAAAATATATATTTATGGAATATTTTATTGTATCTGAAGGATTGATGTTTGAAAATATTTTAAAAATTCTCGCTCAAAAAGTTCAGGAAGGTGTAGAAGTTCGTTTTATTTATGATGATGTTGGCAGTATAACAACACTTCCTTATCATTTTGAAAAAAAGTTAGAACAACTGGGAATTCAATGTGTTGTCTTTAATCCTTTTATACCGCTTGTTTCTGCCGGGATGAATCATCGAGATCATCGTAAAATTTGTATTATAGATGGAAATATTGGATATAGTGGTGGTTTTAATCTGGCTGATGAATACATTAATGTGAAAGTGCGTTTTGGGCATTGGAAAGATACAGGTATTCGTTTAGAGGGACAAGGTGTCTGGAATTTAACAACCATGTTTTTATCAACATGGAATGCCTATAAACATCAAGATGATGATTATACACAGTATCAACCTCATCAATTGCCACCGATTCAACAGGATGGATATGTAGTGGCTTATGGAGACTCACCTGTTGACCATGAAGAAACGGGTGAAAACATATATTTGAATCTCATTAATCAGGCTCAAAAAGAAATTCTTATCATGACGCCTTATTTTATTATTGATGAAACAATGATGAAAGCTTTTTTGCTAGCAAGAAGAAAAGGGGTGCGTATTCAAGTCATTACTCCTGGGATTCCAGATAAAAGAAATGTGTATCATGTGACACGTTCTTATTATTACTCGTTAATGAAAGAAGGGGTTGAATTCTATGAATATAAACCTGGTTTTTTACATGCTAAAATGGTTTTATGTGATCAAAGAATAGCAACCGTTGGTACTATTAATTTTGATTATCGTAGCTTGTATTTACACTTTGAATGTAATGTGATGGTGACCCAAAAATCTGTCATTAAAGATATTTCGAAAGATTTTAAAGAAACATTAGCATTAAGTCAAAAAGTCACGCTTAAAGATAGTCGTCGTTTTAGAGGAATATATGAAGCTTTTTTAAGGTTATTTGCACCATTAATGTAGAAAAAATGTTGACTATATCGTCAAATATGATATTGTATTAAAAGTATGATAAGAAGGAGGATATTATGGCTGTTAATAAAATAGAACTTTCATTAAAGAAGGTCTTACAAAAAGCAATTATTGATTTAAAATTTGTGGAAGATTATCCCCTTGAACAGATTGTAATAGAAATTCCTAAAGATAAAGCTCATGGAGATTATTCTACAAATATGGCAATGCAATTAACAAAAGTTTTAAGAAGAAATCCAAGAGAGATTGCTAAGTCTATTATTGATGCATTAGATTTAGAAGCAGGACATATTGAACGTGTAGAAATAGCTGGACCTGGTTTTATCAATCTCTTTTTAAAGAAAGATGCTATGACATCAGTGATTAAAGATGTTTTAGATGAACAAGATCATTATGGATATTCTGATTTTGGTCAAGGGATTAAATATAATATTGAATTCGTATCTGCTAATCCAACAGGTGATCTTCACTTAGGACATGCGAAAGGAGCAGCGGTTGGTGATAGTATTTGTCGTATTATGAAAGCTGCTGGTTATGATGTGACAAGTGAGTATTATATTAATGATGCTGGTAATCAGATTACAAATTTAGCTTTATCATTATATGCCAGATATTTACAGGCTTTTGGACAAGATGCCTCACTTCCAGAAGATGGGTATCATGGACCAGATATTATTCAAATTGCAGAAAATTTGAAAGAAGAATTTGGTGATAAATTCTTAAATATTCCTAAAGAGGAAGCCATTGCTTATTTTAGAAAAATTGGGACAGAACATGAATTACAGAAAATCAAAGATATTTTAAAGGAATTTAGAGTTCAACATGATGTCTGGTTTAGTGAAACATCATTATATGAAAATAATAAAATTGAACCCACAATTCAAAAGTTAAAAGATCAGGGATATACTTATGAAAGTGAAGGGGCTTTATGGTTTAAATCTACTGAATTTGGTGATGATAAAGACCGTGTTTTAATTAAAAGTGATGGAAGCTATACATATTTGACTCCTGATATTGCATATCATTTAAATAAGTTGGATCGAGGATATCAGTATCTTGTTGACTTGTTAGGTGCAGATCATCATGGTTACATTCAACGTATGAAAGCTGCTATACAGGCATTAGGTTATAATGCAGATCAACTCAACATTGATATTATGCAGATGGTTCGTATGGTTGAAAATGGTGAAGTTGTCAAAATGAGTAAACGTACTGGTAATGCTGTGACAATCAAAGATTTAATTGAAGATATCGGAGTTGATGCAACACGTTATTTCTTTGCATCTAAAGCAGCAAGCTCACCATTTGATTTTGATTTAGGTTTAGCTAAATCTCAGTCAAATGATAATCCTGTTTACTATGCACAATATGCTCATGCAAGAATGTGCTCGATTGAAAGACAGGCTATGCAGGCTCATATCGAAGTTGCCAATCATTATGAATTATTGGTTCATGAAAAAGAAATTGAATTGGTTAAACACATTAATGAATTTAGAGATGAAGTGATTGAAAGTGCTAAACAAAGAGCTCCTCATAAAATCGCAAATTATATTCAAAAACTTGCGCAATTATTTCATTCGTTCTATAATGATTGTTATGTAATTGATGAAAATCATCTTGATTTATCATCACAAAGATTAGCTTTAGTGAAAGCTGCTCAAATTACTTTAAAAAATGCATTAAATTTAATTGGTGTGAATGCACCAGAAAAAATGTAGGAGGATATTATGATTGATTATAGACAAAGTTCAATGGTAGATGTTGCATTTGATTTAATGACAAAGAAAAAAAAGCCAGTTGATTTTTATAAATTATGGCAGGAAGTTTCTGAAATCAAAGGATTTAATCAAGAAGATAAAGATGAAAATGAATCTTTATTTTATACAAACATTACTTTAGATGGACGTTTTATTACAGTAGGTGAAAATCGCTGGGATTTAAGAAGTCGTCATAAATTTGATGAAGTGCATATTGATATGAATGATATTTATGCTGATGATGAAGAAGATGCATCTGAAGAAGATTCTGATGATGGTTTAATTGAAGATGATTATAATTAATAAAAAAGCAAATCACATTGAAGTGATTTGTTTCAGGCTGTTGACAAAGTAAAAAGTCAACAGCTTTTAGTTTTCAAATAAAAAAATATATGGTATTATATCTATTGTCGTGGATGACTTCGTTCCAAATATGCAAACTTTGAAGCTCC
>NZ_NFHI01000060.1:0-12355 GCF_002159255.1 Massilimicrobiota sp. An80 | reverse complement strand
TGACCCATCATCAGATCATGATTCTCCTATACAGTTTTAAAATTGTGGGAAGAACAGCCTTCCCACAATTTCTTATAATCCAAAACCCCACAACCCCGTGTTATTTTAGATTACCAAAATCAGTAATTATAATTTTAAAGATTGAGTGTATGATAACGATAACCTGTTTGAAAATCAACTAAATTTTCTAACTCTTCATGTGCTTTAAGATGCTCTAAATTTCTTATAACTAAATCAGTAAAATAAGTTCTGGCACTTTCCCATACATAACCACCTGAAGCATGTGGCGTTATCAAAACATTATCCATTTGCCAAAGCGGATGATCAGCTGGCAATGGTTCTTCTTCAACAACATCTAACCCAACCCCATAAAGATGCCCCTGATTCAATACATTGACAAGATCATCAGTAGCAATAGCACTTCCTCTTCCAACATTAATCAATACAGCATCCCTCTTCATTAACATCAGTTTTTGCTGATCAAATAAATGATAAGTCTGCGAAGATTGAGGCAACGCCAAAATAACAAAATCTCCACGTGGAAGAACATCTTCCAATTGATCCGTTGTATAAATTTCATCAAGACATGATGGACATTGAGATGGTCGACGTCTTACACCAATGTTATAACAGTCAAAAGCTTTTAAGCGTTTTGCGATTGTATATCCTAAATCTCCTAAACCAACAATCACAACAGTCTGACGATAAAGCTCTTTTCCAATAGTATCTGCCTGCCAGATTCCATTTTGCATATGCTGAATATATGTTTTAAAATTTTTATTCAAAGCTAAGATCATACCAATAGTATGTTCAGCAATAGCCACGCCATAAGTTCCAGAAGCATTAGCTAAAAGAGTATGAGAAGACAAAATACCTGGTTTGACATATTCATCACTTCCCGCACTATTTAATAAGATCGCCTGTAAATGCTCACGATTCAAATCATATTGCAACGGTGGATTGCCAACAATCACATCACACTGGTCAATCATCTTTTGTGTCACAGTATGCCTAGTTGCATAAATAAAATGATCTTGAGAAAAATGTTGTTCTATCTTTTCAAAATTATCTTTTTGTAAAGGAGCCAACATTAAAATATTCATAATCCATCCCTTTCATTATCAATGAATTCTTTATAAATAGCTTTAATAGCTGGCTTAAAATAACAGTTACGTACGCCAATAATAATATTTAATTCACTAGATCCCTGATCAATCATTTTGATATTGATATTTTCTTTAGCCAAAGCCTTAAAAACACGAGCCGCTGTTCCTCGACTGGCTTTCATTCCTCTACCTACTACCGCAATCAACGATAAATCCGACTCTAAAATAATAGAATCAGGGTGCACACTGCGATGTAGTCCCGCTAAAATATCTTGTTCTTTATCAATAAATTCTTCAGTATTGACAATCACTGTCATTGTATCAATACCCGAAGGCATATGTTCAAATGAAACATGATAATCTTCAAAAACTTGTAAAACTTTACGCCCAAATCCAATTTCAGAATTCATCATATCTTTTTCAATCATGACTGTCGCAAAGCCTTGTTTTCCCGCAATACCCGTAATCACATGTGCTGGCTTATGGCAGGTACTTTCTACAATCAAAGTTCCTGGATCTTGAGGTCTATTGGTATTTTTTATATGAATAGGAATTCCTTCCTTACGGACAGGGAAAACAGAATTTTCATGCAAGACTGAAGCTCCCATATAAGACAATTCTCTTAATTCTTTATAAGTAATTGTTTCAATAACATCAGGATTTTTCACAATACGTGGATCAGCAATCAAAAAACCTGATACATCAGTCCAGTTTTCATATAAATCAACTTTCCCATTTTTAGCCACTATAGATCCTGTTACATCTGAACCCCCTCTAGAAAAAGCTTTAATCTGACCACTATCATCATTAAGCGATCCATAAAATCCAGGTATCACTGCATAAGAAACTGATTCTAGTTTTTGAGATAAAATAGGATCTGTTTTTTTCGCATCATAACGTCCATCTTCATCAATAAAGATAACATCTTTGGCATCAATAAATTCAAACCCTAAATAAGCAGCCAAAATCTTTCCATTTAAATATTCTCCACGACTCACAATATAATCTTCACTCGTTCCATCTTCTAAAGCTTTTTGAATAGCTAGAAAATCTTCTTCAAGAGATATATCAATATGCAATCCTTCAATAATATCTAAAAAACGTTCTTTAAGCTGATCAAAATACAAATGAAACTCATTTTTTGTCTTAGCATAAAAGATTTTATATAAAAGGTCTGTCACCTTGGTATCATCTTTGAATCTTTTTCCAGGTGCACTTGGCACAACAAATCGTCTGTCTTTATCACTTTTTATAATATCATAGACTTTTTGAAATTGTGTTGCATCAGCTAACGATGAACCACCAAATTTCACAATTTTACTCATGATTATCGCCTCCATTAATACTATTAGGATACATGATTCTTTCTCTTTATTCAACCTGGAAACGAAAAATATCTTGGTTTTTCCAAGATATTTCCTCTTATCTAAAGACAATTTCTCCTTTTTCATCATCCATCTGATCAATGATTGCCAGTGATTCTAAATGATAACCTAATTTTCTAATTGTCTTTCCACCACTTTGATAACCTTTTTCAATGACAATACCAATACCTTCTACAGTTGCCCTAGCTTGATGAATCAAATCAATTAATCCTAAAACTGCACAACCATTAGCTAGAAAGTCATCAATGATTAAGACATGATCATTTTCATTTAAATACTGTTTTGAAATCACAACATCATTTGTATTTTGATGTGTAAATGATTCTACTGTTGTATGATATAATTCATCAGAGATATTTGATGATTTTGATTTTTTTGCAAAGACAACAGGTACATTTTGAAAATGTCTTGCAGTCATAACAGCTACACCAATACCACTGGCTTCAATCGTTAAAATTTTATTAATGGGATGTTTTTGAAAAAGTGTTTGAAACTCTTTTCCCATTTCATCTAAAAATGCAACATCAATCTGATGATTTAAAAAACTATCGACTTTTAAAATATTTCCTTTTTTTACAATACCTTCTCTAATAATTTTTTCTTCTAACGCTTTCATAATTCTCCCTTTTGTTGATAAACAACTTTAAATATTTCTTTTTTTATCATTTGATATTGTTGATCATCCATAACCTTTGGATATGTCATGAATGTCAATTGAACTGAATGATCATTTTCTCTAAATGTAGGTTGTATATACTGATAAGGATTTAAAACAAATCCCATTCTTTCATAAAACTGGATACGTTTTCGAGATATTTCATCATGGGGAACTTCTACTTCTAAAAATAAGAATTTATCTTTATATAAATAACAAAATTGTTGTAGAAAGTATGTTCCTAATCCTTGACCTCGCATCTTTGTTTCAATTGCAAAGTTTTCTAAATAAACACAATTTTCCAATTCCCATACAATCATTGCTCCTTGTAACTCATTATGTTCATATTTTGCATAAATGCTAAATAGATTTTGTTGAAATAACTTTTTCATCTGTTCATAGGGTCTTAACTCTTCCAATACAAAAGATTGCTGAAATAAACGATAAACATCATCAAACTGTGATATAGATATTTTCTCCATTGTTTCACCACCTTATATCCATTCTAGCATAATCCATTCAGGATACCAAGTCTGCTTGTTCAAGTTGTAATAAAAATATCTTGACATCAATGTCTTTTCCATAGCCACCTAATTTTTGTGATGAACCAATGACACGATGACATGGTATAAGCAGTGAAAATGGGCATTCACGCAAAGCACTTCCGACAGCCCTATAAGCCCGCGGATGTCCAATCTTTTCAGCAATATCACGATAGCTTCTTGTTTGACCATATGGAATGTCCATAACAGCCTGCCAAACTTTCTTTTGAAAAGCTGTTCCTTTTAAAAATATATAATGGAAATCAAAAGTTTGTCTTCTTTTTTGAAAATATTCGTCAATCTGCTTAGCTATATTTTTTAAACACTCTGTATTTTCATAAATACCATTTTCTAAAAGGATTGGTTGACCACAATAAATAATCGCTTGATCTTTACAGGCAATCATTATTTTCCCAATAGGAAATGGATACTGATAATAATAAATTGTCTTATTCATCTGGCATTTTTTTTGGCATATTCTAAAGCTTTTTTCGAAAAAGTCTGAGATGCCTTTTGAAGATTTTGTTTCAAATCAGAAAGTTTTTCTAATTGTAATTCCTTATGACGCACCAGACATTTTCCATTGACAAAAACAGTATCTACCTGGCTTGGATTGGCACTATAAACCAGTGCTGAATAAGGATCATAAAGTGGATACATATTCACTGAATCTATTTCAACAATGATAAAATCTGCTTTTTTCCCCACTTCTAATGAACCAACCAGATGATCAATATGTAAGGCTTTTGCACCATGAATAGTTGCTAAAGAAAAGATATCCTGTGCATGAAATGCGCCACGATCATGATTCACAGTTTTATGAACACAGGCAATCATTTTCAACATTGAAAAGAGCTCTAAAGTATTCCCACTTGATGGTCCATCTGTCCCTAAACCAACACTCACACCATTTTCTAATAGTTCTTTTAAAGGCATAACTCCTTTTGCTGCTTTTAAATTAGAAACCAAACAATGTGCAATACCACTCTTATTTTTTTGAATTAACTTTATATCATCATTATTGATATGAATACAATGCGCTAGAATAACATTTCGATCCAATAAATCATAATGGTCTAAAAATGCTGTTGGTGTCATGTGATACTCTTTTTGGAAATAATCCATCTCATAATCCAATTCACTGGCATGCAATGATAAAGGCACATTGTATTGTGTTGCCAATTGATGAGCAAGCTGAAGATGTTCTAAATCATTTGTATTTGTCGCATGTGGCGCAATAAATGGAACAATCAACGGATGATTTTTCCATCGAGGTATAAACCATCGACAATAATCCAATCCCCCATAAGCTTCTTGACTATCGCAGCTAGGGAAATCAACAATCGTTTCTCCAACAAAACCTCTCATTTTCATTTCATCAGCTGCTTTTGCGACTTCATCTTCAAAATAATACATATCCATAAATGTTGTAATCCCTGACAACAACATTTCAGCCATAGCATACTTGGAGCTATGATAAACAAGATCAGCCGTCATATATTTGGATTCCAATGGAAATAAGAAGCGACGTAAGCGATCAGGACAATCATCACCTAGTCCACGAAAAGGAATCATTCCTAGATGCGTATGGATATTAATCATACCTGGTAATAAAATACCATGATGTCCATCTATGCATTGATCATATTTTTGTACACATGTTTTCCCTATTTCAATTATATTTTCATCATCAATGAGCATTTGTCCATCTTCAATGACATCAAAATGTTCATTCATTGTTAAAATTGTTACATTTTTAATCAATGTTCTCATAACTGTCCTCCATGAGTGGTACAATTGTCTGATGATAAGTATCCAACATCCCATAATCAGTCACTTTCAGTTCTGGTGAAACAGGTAGAGATAATGTGGATAATGACATAATCACATTATCATGAACATATCCTAAATCTTCCATCGCTTTTCTGACTTGTCGTAAATCTTGAGCTAATTCTTTTAATGGCTGATCACTGACAATACCACCAATATTTAATACAGTGTTGGCTTGAATTTTTTGGTTTTGAACAACCAGATATCCACCTTGTTGTTGGAGAAGCTGATGCTGTGCAATAACCATATCTTCAATACTATTACCTAAAATCATGATATTATGATGATCATGTGCCCAGCTTGTCGCAACTGCACCTTTTGTTTGTAATGTATTTTTCACCAAAGCATGTGTAATATGTCCATTTTTTTGATATCTTTCAAAAATAGTCAATAAGCAAAGTCCCACACTTTGATAATCTACATAGCCATCTTTGACTGGTAATTTCATTTGCAGATGCTTTGTAAAAGTGGAATGTGGCTGTACTTCCATAACATGACAAAGAACTTCTTTTTTTGATGATGATATCATAAAATCTTCATTCTTTGCTTGTCTGGCATAAAGTGAATGGTAAAACTCTTGTGGAAACTGTGACTGTTGTTCTTGAATTTCTATTTGTTTTGTTTGATGATAAACACATTGTCCTTTTTTATACACACTATCAATAGAAAAAGAATATAAATCATCCAACAAGATAAAATCCGCTATTTTCCCTGGGGCAATACATCCACGATCAATCATATGCATACGTCTAGCTGGTGTATAAGTGGCACAATAAATAGCTTTTTCAATTGGCATACCTAAATCATATGCTAATTTGACTAAAAGATTCAAATGTCCCTGCTCTAACTGGTCAGCCATCACATCATCCGTCACCAATGCAAAATATTCATAAAATTGATGTTCTACCAATGTACGAATTGTATCTGCATTCATTGATTTTCTTTGAATTTCCAGAAACATGCCATTTTTTATCTTTTCAACAATGGATTCTGGTGTCTGTTGGGTATGATCTGCATCAACACCCTGATAAATATATCGTGCTAAATCAAGCCCCGTAATTTTAGGACAATGTCCTTCAATAGGTAACTGCCATCTTTTTTCATGACAGGCTTGAATAATCTGATTAATGAGTGTATTTTGCCCACCAATCAAATCTTTAAAGTTCATGACTTCACCCAAGCATAAAATACGAGGATTCTCTAAAAGCTGTTTGACATCATCTACATCTATTTTTCCTCCTGTTGTTTCCAAATGTTCATTGGTAGAAGGAACAGAAGAAGGAATTCCATAAAAAATATCCAATGTTGTGTCATTGGATATCATCGTTTCAATTCCACGTATTCCAAAAACATTCGCTATCTCATGTGGGTCAGCAACCACTGTTGTGACCCCATGAGGTAATACTGCTTTGGAAAATTCACCAGGAACTGTCATAGAACTTTCAATATGCATATGAATATCAATCAACCCAGGAATCATGTACTTACCTTGTCCATCAATCACTTCTTGACTTTCAAGTGGTTCATCATCACAAATATAATAAAATTTATCTTCTTGAATATAAACATTCTTTTTTTCAAAACTTTGTGTAAATGTATTATAAACCTGTACGTTTTTGATGAGTTGATTCATGACAATATCTCCTAACTATTTAAAATACGTGTCCATTGATCAACCCAATCCTCTAATAGTGGATTGACAAATTTGAAATCAATAACTTTAGCTCTAGCAGCTACATCACCATAAGTTTTATTAAGCGCTTCTTCTTCAGTTAATTCAACTGTTTTATTTGTAGGTGCTTCATTCAAATCAGAAACAGCATCTTTATATTGTAAATCTTTGCTTAAACGCCAATCAATATATTTATATGCTAAATCTTTATTGTCTGAATTTTTATTCACTTCAATTGTATTAAAGTTGGCATATGTTCCTGATTCAGGTACTACATATTCACAATTTTCATTATTTTTTTGAATTAAACTTACACCAAAGTCAGCAACAACAGCAACTGAAATTTCTCCAGCACTGAACATATTTGTTAAATCTGAAGATTTTGTATATGTTTTCACAATATTTGGTTTTAATTCTTCTAAAGCTTCAAATGCTGCTTTTCCATTATCAGATGTAATATCTACACCTTTATAATCACTTGCAATATGTACCATTGCTGGTCCAAAAGTTGTTGTAATTTCAGGAATAGAAATTTGACCTTTTAAACGACTATCCCATAAATCATTCCATTCTTTAATTTCAAATCCAGTTGCTTCCTTATCATAAATAATACCAATACTATTTAAAGTATAAGGAACACCATATCCATTATCATCTTTTAGCTTAGACGCTGCATCAATTAAATCTTTCGCATTTCCAATTTTACTATAATCTAATTTTTCAAATAAATCAGCTGCATATCCTTTTTGTGCTTCTGCCTGAGATAACTCAATAATATCAACATCAGAATTTGGATTATTAGCAAATTTTGTGTAACGATCTGAAGTTCCACCTTCTTCTACAACAATTTCACAATTGTTTTCTTTTTCAAATGGTTCATAAACATCTTTTTGTACAATATCAGCATTTAATCCCCATGTTGATACAACTAATTTTTGAGTATCACTCCCACTGTTACTAGAGCATCCTACTAAAACCATAGCTCCAGCCATTAAACCAACTAATAATTTTTTCACTTTTTTCTACCTTCCTTTCCTAAACTAAGACAATTTTATTTGCTGGTAAATGCATTTGAATAGTATCACCTTGTTTATAAACTGTTGCATTTCCACCATTAACAACAAGTTTACCAATAGGTGTTTCCACTTCATATTGATAACTCTTTCCAAGGAATGTTCTCACTGTAACATTTCCTGTAATCATATTATCATATTTATCAGCAGATGTTACGATTTCAATATCATCAGGACGAATTGTCCCTTTGCATGTTTCTAAATCGCCATCATTGTCCACTTTCATGATTTCACCCTTTTGATTTTGATATTGGTGATCTTGAACTTTTGTTAAATCAAAGAAATTCTCAAATCCTATAAATCTTGCGACAAACTCTGTTTTTGGACGAGAGTAAATATTTTCAGGTGTATCGTATTGTTCAATAACACCATTATTCATAACTGCTACCTTATCAGAAATAGAGAAACACTCTTCTTGATCATGTGTAACAAAAATCGTTGTAATTCCTAATTTTTTCTGTAATCTTTTAATTTCAACACGCATTTGAATACGTAATTTCGCATCCAGATTACTTAATGGTTCATCTAGTAATAATAGTTTTGGCTCAATGACAAGTGCTCTTGCTAAAGCAACACGCTGACGTTGACCTCCTGATAATTGTTTAGGTAAACGATCTGTTAATCCTTCCAAATCACAAACTTCAACAACTTCATTGATTTTAGCTTCCATTTGAGCTTTATCCATTTTTCTTAATTTTAATCCAAACGCAATATTTTCTTTAACTGTTAAATGTGGAAACAAAGCATAACTTTGGAAAACCAATCCAAAATTTCTTTTATGAACAGGTACCTTTGTCATATCTTCACCATCTAAAATGAAGTTTCCTTCCTGAGGATCAATAAATCCTGCAACCACACGTAAAGTTGTTGTTTTTCCACAACCAGAAGGTCCAAGCAAAGAGACTAATTCTCCTTTTTCAATATCTAAGTTTAACCCCTGTAAAATATAATTTTTCTGATGATATGCAACTGCAATATCTTTTAAGCTTAAAAACGCCATTCTAACTCCTCCTATTTTGCAAGTGCTGAAATTCCTAATGTTTTTTCAACAATGAACATAATCACAATCGTTGCTACCATTAATAAAACAGAAACTGCTGAAACAGTTGGATCATAATTATATTCAATATAATTCATTAATGTTGTAGGTAAAGTTGTCACTCCTGGTCCTGTTAAAAACATTGATACAGGTATATTATTAAATGAATTAATAAATGACAACATAAAAGCCGCACTGATTCCTGATGTAATATTAGGTAAAACAACTTTAAAGAAAGCCTGACCTTTTTGACATCCTAAACTTAAAGCTGCCTCTTCAATTGCAAAATCAAACTGATCCAATGAAGAACCAACAATACGAATCACATATGGTAAAACAACAAGAAAATGTCCTAGTAATAAACTTTCAAAAACAGGAAAATTCAATGTTAAAACCACATATTGATATAAAGCATATCCGACAACAATTCCTGGAATGATTGTTGGGGATAAAAAGAAGCTCTTTAAAAATTTCTTTCCAATAACACTATATCTCGCTAATGCATATGCTGCAGGTACCCCTACAAGCAAAGCGAGTAGAGTTGCTAACAAAGCAATTTCTCCACTTAATGCTAATGAACTCATAAAGCTTTCTGATTCAAACACATTGACAAACCATTGTAATGAAAATCCATGTATAGGAAAAGTAATCGTACTTTCTGAGCCAAATGCTGTCACAGCAATAATGATGAGAGGTATAAACAAAAATGCAAATACCAAAATAGAAATAACCATCAATCCTTTATGTTTACGCATTAGACTTCACCTCGCTTATCCAATTTAGCTGCAATCGCATTTAATGCTTTCATAACAATTAATGTTGTAATAATCATAATGACTGCAAAAACACTGGCTGCTGTCCAATTATTTAAACTTAATGCCTGTTGTGAAATAAAGGTTGCTAAAACAAGATTCTTTGGTCCACCTAATAACTGAGGTGTTGTATAAGCACTGAGTGATCCTGTAAAAACAAGCACACATCCTACAATAATACCTGGAATACTTAATGGTAAGACAACCTTCATAAAAGCTTTGACACGATTGGCACCTAAACTTTCTGCTGCTTCCATCATATCATTATCAATATTTTCCATAACACCCACTAAAGTGATAATCATAAGAGGTAAAAATAAATAAATTGTCCCAATCAAAACTGAAAATTCAGTATATAACATTGTAATTGGTTCTTCTATAACCCCTATTGACATTAAAAAATTATTAATCACTCCATTTTTACCTAAAATATTAATCCATGCAAAACTTCTGACAACTGAATTCGTCAGCATTGGAAAAATAGAAATTGCCATTAAAATACCACGCCATTTCTTATCACAACGAGAAATAAAATAAGCTGTGGGTACTCCTAAAATCATGCAAACAAGAGATGAAATCAAAGCAATCTTAACAGTTCTAATGAAGATTGTCATATAATATTCATCTTGAAAAAATGATAAATAATTCGTGAAACTAAAGCCACTTCCTTCAGGAAACAAAGTTGGTAAAATGATTTGAATCAATGGCATCACCAAAAATACAATCAGTAAAACCAAACAAGGCACCAAAAGAAGATAATGCATTTTTTTCTTCACTCAAGTCCCTCCTCCAATAAAAAAAAGTCTATCTACAGATAGACACATAAAAAAGCGTCTATCATAGTCCCGTTATTTTCGGTAACGGGGTAGAAACGATTGGGCCAATTCCCAAACATATATGATAACCACGCTTATTGTAACAAACGTCTATAGTTTTGTCTAATATTTTTCGATTTTTTCACATTTAATCGTATAAAAAATGAAAATACCGCCCATTATTTAACAATTCAACAACTCATATCTTTATCATTTTATCTAAAATATGGAAATTCTACCATTTCCATCATGTTATAGCATATTTAAAAATATTTCCTGACAGTATCTTTAAAAAAAAGAAACCTATCTTATGATAAGTTTCCTTGTTTATGATTTATGCTTCAATTGTTGCTTTCCATAATCCATGTAAGTTACAGTATTCGTATACTTCAATT
The DNA here is from genome assembly GCF_002159255.1 of Massilimicrobiota sp. An80. Taxonomy (NCBI): domain Bacteria; kingdom Bacillati; phylum Bacillota; class Erysipelotrichia; order Erysipelotrichales; family Erysipelotrichaceae; genus Massiliimicrobium; species Massilimicrobiota sp. An80. Next base: position 1,031 of record NZ_NFHI01000060.1, on the reverse strand, counting down.
GTTCCTTTATAATCACCAATTGCAAATACCGCTTCAGGTTGATCAGCAGATGTTAAATCCACACGTAAAACCTGATTGTTTAATACAGCAATGATTGTTGTAATTAAATGTTCATCAGTCATTGGATGTGAAACTTCACCAACTTTTACATGAAGTTTATCTCCATCTATAGATAATACAGGAACGTGTTTTTCTAATGCACCATCTGTTGTATTCGCTGTTAATTCTACCATTGGTTTTCCACAACAAACAACTGGTACTCCTTTATCAACAATTTTTTCTACTACATTTCCACAAACTGGACATACATATAATTTCATAATCTCTTTCTCCTTTCATGACAAGACCATTGTACCATGTCTTATTTATTATAGCTAATCATATGCACTTTTATTATTCTTTTTTTAATAACTGACAATATGTACGATATGTATAATTATCAAAACAAACAATATCTATTCTTTTGACATATTGACATGGATAGTTTTTAAGCGTTTCTATCGCAATTGTAGCTGCCTGTGATACAGGATAACGATAAGCCCCTGTACTAATTGAAGGAAAAGCAATATGTTGACATTGATATTCTTCAGCTTTTTCCAAACAGCGTATATAACAAGACTGTAATCGTTTGGCTTCATCATGTTGTCCATCACGATAAACCGGACCAACTGTATGAATTACATAACGTGCTGGTAAATGATAAGCCTTTGTGACTTTTGCATCACCAGTCGCACATCCATGCAACAAACGACACTCAGCCAATAATTCAGGTCCAGCTTTGCGATGGATAGCACCATCCACCCCTCCACCACCTAATAAACTATTATTGGCAGCATTGACTATGGCATCACATGATATTTGAGTAATATCACCTTGAATAATTTGAATTTTCATTTCTTTCACCTTCTTTTTGTGCGCACGTTCTTGCGCTTAATATATATTTCTTTTGAAATCATCGCTCCTGCAATGCGATGTAAAGCAACCGACTTACCTCGCGGGGATAACCCAACGGGGACCAAAGCATGTCGGTA